>JAFUCW010000332.1 GCA_017459485.1 Eggerthellaceae bacterium
ACAACCCGCTTGCGGTGGTCGAGGGCATGGTGATTGCCGGCTACGCGATCGGCGCGCACGAAGGATATTTCTACATCCGCGCGGAGTACCCCACGGCCGTCGAGCGCGTAAATGCGATCATCGCGCAGGCCGAGGAGCGCGGGCTGCTTGGCGACGACATCCTGGGCACGGGCTTTTCGTTCCATGCGCACGTGCGATTGGGTGCAGGCGCGTTCGTTTGCGGCGAAGAGACAGCGCTGCTCAACTCTATCATGGGTTTGCGCGGCATGCCCCGTCCACGTCCGCCGTTTCCGGCAGTTTCGGGCCTGTGGCAGAAGCCGACTATCGTGAACAACGTCGAAACGCTCGCGACGGTGCCCTACATCTTGCGCGAAGGCGCCGACGCGTTCAACTGCTACGGCACCGAGCGCTCCAAAGGCACTAAGGTCTTCTGCCTTGGCGGCAAGGTGAACAACGTCGGGCTCGTCGAGATTCCCATGGGCGTCACCTTGCGCGAGCTTATTTACGACATTGGCGGCGGGATCCAGAACGGAAAGAAGTTCAAGGCAATTCAGACCGGCGGGCCTTCCGGCGGCTGCCTGACCGAAGAAGACCTCGACACTCCGATCGACTTCGACAACATGGTCGAAAAGGGGTCGATGATGGGTTCGGGTGGTGCCATCGTCATGGACGAGGACAACTGCATGGTCGACGTCGCGAAGTTCTACATGGGCTTTATCTGCGACGAGTCTTGCGGCAAATGCAGCCCTTGTCGTATCGGCACGAAGCGCATGCTGGAAATCCTTGAGCGCATCACTTCCGGGAGGGGGACGCACAAGGACTTCGACGAACTTGATGCCATCGCCGAGGCATGCAAGACAAATTCGCTGTGCGCACTCGGACAGACGGCGGCCAACCCGATCCTATCCACGATCCGCCATTTCAAGGACGAGTACCTTGCCCATATCGACGAGAAGCGCTGCCCTGCGGGCGTGTGCAAGGATCTGGTCGAGTACTGGATCGATCCGGACGCATGCAAGATGTGCTCCGCGTGCTCGCGCGTCTGCCCGCCTGAGTGCATCAGTGGAACGCCGGGAAAGACCGCGTTCGTCATCGACACGGAGAAGTGCATCAGGTGCGGAAGCTGCCTGGCAGCCTGCAAGTTCGATGCCGTCGTTAAGCGTTAGGAGGTGCCCACCATGGGCTTGGTAAACATCAAGATCGAGGGCCGTCCTTATCAGGTTGAGGAAGGCCTGACCATACTCGAGGCTGCGCGCCAGTGCGGTTACGAGATTCCGTCTTTATGCACGTTCAATCACGGCGAGTGCAACCAGGGGTCGTGCCGCGTTTGCCTTGTCGAGGCAACCGGTGCCCGCGGGCTTGCTGCAAGCTGCGTGTTTCCGGTGGCAGAGGGCATGGAGGTCGTTATCAACTCGCCTGCGGCCACCACCGCCCGGCGCACGAGCGTCGAGCTGCTCTTGTCCAACCACAACGTCAACTGTCAGCAGTGCCGCAAGTCCGGCAAGTGCGAGCTGCAGAACGTCGCGCGGCTGGTCGGTGCACGCGAAGGCATGTTCCAGGGTGCCAAGACCGCAACCACCTACGACGACGCCTCCCCTTCGCTTGTGCGCGACACGTCCAAGTGCATCCTGTGCGGGCGCTGCGTGGCGCGGTGCAAAAGCGCGCACGGCAATGGCGTGCTGGGCTTCGAAAACAGGGGTTTCGAAGCAAAAGTGGGGCCGGCTCAGGACATCTCGTTCATGGAGTCTCCCTGCATCATGTGCGGCCAGTGCGTGACCGTGTGCCCCACGGGCGCGCTCATGCCAAAAAGCGAAATCGACGCCATCGACATGGCGCGCGCGCAGGGCAAGTTCCTCGTTGTCCAGACGGCGCCTGCCGTGCGTGCGGCGCTGGGCGAGGAATTCGGCTTGCCCATCGGCACACCGGTCACCGGCAAGATGGCTGCCGCCCTGCGGCGCCTAGGCTTCGACAAGGTCTACGACACCGACTTCGGAGCCGACCTTACCATCATGGAGGAAGCCAACGAGCTCCTCGACCGTGTGCGCAGCAACGGCACGCTGCCTATGATCACGTCCTGTTCGCCGGGATGGGTCAACTACTGCGAGACGTACTACCCGGACCTGCTCGATCACCTTTCGTCGTGCAAGTCGCCGCACCAGATGCAGGGTGCTATCATCAAGAGCTATTACGCCGAACGCAACGGCATCGACCCGAAGGACATCTTCAACGTGTCGATCATGCCCTGCACGGCCAAGAAGTTCGAAAAGGACCGTCCGCAGATGGAAGTGGACGGCATACGCGACGTTGACGCCGTGCTCACGGTGCGCGAGCTGGGAGACTTGATCCGACGCTCCGGCATGCAGTTCAACCGCCTTCCCGAAGAGGGCTTCGACTACGACATCATGGGAACCTCCACGGGTGCAGGCGTCATCTTCGGCGTTACCGGCGGCGTGATGGAGGCGGCTCTGCGCACGGCCTACAAGGTGCTCGAGGGCAAGGAGCACGAGGCGGTGACCTTCACCGAAGTGCGTGGGTTCGAAGGCGTGCGCGAAGCCGTTGTAACGATGGGCGGCATGGACGTGCGCGTGGCCGTAGCAAGCGGCATGGCGAACGCCCGCGTGCTGCTCGACCAGATTCGGGCAGGGGAGAGCCCCTACCATTTCATAGAGATAATGGGCTGCCCGGGCGGTTGCATCAACGGCGGCGGGATGCCCATCGTGCGTCACGTGTTCCTGCCGGACGAAGACGTCGATATCCTTGACACCTACCGTCAGAAGCGAGCAAACGCCCTCTACGCCGAAGACGAGCGCAACACGTTGCGGCAGTCGCACAACAACCCACAGATTGCTGCGCTGTACGAAAACTTCCTTGAACAGCCCAATTCGCATCTTGCGCACAAGCTTTTGCATACGACCTATGCAGAGCGCAAGCCGTTCCGCATTGCCGAAGACAAGGAAGTGCCTGCATAGGAGCAGCCTTATCCATCCAGCTGCTTTTTGTTGTGTGGCGGCATAGTGCACCGGGACAGGGTGTCTTGCCGCCACAGCTGCGTTTTGGCGTTACTGGCTTACGCTCGGCGACCTTCGTTTCCCCGAGCTTTTCTTGCGCGCTTTAGTCGGCTTCCCAAATTCGGAGAGTTTTGTGCGTGTGCGTGTGTGCATGCAGTTGGGTATATGGGTGCCTCTATGGGCATGCAGGTGGGTAAAAAAAGACGAAATCATTGATGACCGAATATCGATTATTCGCTGAATTAGTCTTGACTTTTGTTGTGCATCCGACGTATCCTATTAACAAAACGAGGGGGAAATAACTCATTTTATACAACTCTTTTTGTAATTAGGTTGTATAAAATATGCCTGAGACTTCACTTTATTGAACGTATGTACGTGTTATTTTCTCCTTATTTTTTTGACCGAAGAAGTAAGCAACGATTACTAATGTGCGAGGATTAGTGACGAGAGGAGGGCTGCTCGCTACGCATCCGGTTTCGGAAAGGAGTTCTTATGTCTAATAAAGATGCTTCAAACACATCGAAAGCCCCTAGTTTGCTCGAGTCGCTCGACCTTACGGTCTTTATTTTCCCGGCGGTCCTCATCCTGCTTTTCATCGTTCTGGCGTTTGCGGCGCCGGGTCCGTTTGCGGAAGGTGCCTCGGGCGTGCTTGGGTTCCTGAATTCCAACTTCGCCTGGCTCTACGCCATGGGCACGTTCGCCATGATTTGTTTCTGTTTCTGGGCAGCGTTTTCCAAGTACGGCGACATCAAGCTGGGCGGCAAGGATGCCAAGCCTGAAATGTCGTTCTTCTCCTGGTTTGCCGTAGCGCTTACGTCCGGCATCGCCATCGGCATCGTGTTCTGGGGCGTTGCGGAACCGGTGACGTTTTTCACCGACCCTCCGGGATTCACGGGATGGGAGCCCGGATCGGTGGAGGCTGCCGAAGGCGTCTTGAAGTTCAACTTCCTGCACTGGGGCATCCACCCATACGCTATTTACACGACAGTGGGCCTTTGCTGCGCGTTCATCATCCTGAACGGCAAGCGCAAGTTCGCCGTCAGTTCCAGTCTTATTCCCCTTATCGGCGACCGTGCCGCAGCAGGCACCCCTGGCAAACTCGTTGATGGCCTTGCGATCTTCGCTCTCGTCGGCGGCGTGGGCACCTCCTTGGGCCTGGCGGTCGACCAGTTCGTCACCGGCATCAACTACGTGTTCCATACCGACCTCAACGCCAACGTGATAGCCGTCGCTTTCATCGCAGGCATGGCCCTTGTCTACATCGGTGCTGCAGTCATCGGCCTGCAGAAGGGCATCAAGCGTATCAGCAACCTGTGCATGTACCTCTACATTGCCTTGCTTATCTGGGGATTCATATTCGGCGGCACCCTGCTTATCGTGAACAACACGATTACTTCCATCGGCCAGTATCTTGCGTTTATCATTCCCCAGTCGTTCTACCTGGAACCGTTCCATCAAACTGGATGGGTCAGCGGTTGGAGCATCTTCTACTACGCATGGTGGCTTGCCTTCGCACCTTTGGTAGGTCTGTTCTTCGTCAAGCTTGCCACGGGGCGCACCATCCGCCAGTTCGTGATGGTTAACCTGGTCGCTCCCGTGTTCTTTGCGTTCTTGTGGTTCGGCGTTCTTGGAACCGGCGCCATCAACTTCGAAATGACCACAGGTGCCATCACCGCAGCCATGGAAGAATGGGGGCTGCCAGCGACCCTGTTCATCTACCTCGAGCAGCTGCCCTTGGCACCCGTAGTCATCTTTCTCGGCTTTTTGATCATTGTCTTCTCGTTCGTAACTATCGCAGAGTCGATGACCCTGTCCCTGGCCGAAATGACCACGAAGACCGAGGCCATGGAACAGCGCCGGGAGGCTGGCAAGGACGCGCCGAATTCGTTGAAAGTGTTCTGGGGCGTTCTTATGGGCGCCATCGCCATGGCTCTGTACTACGCAGGAGGTTTGTCGTCGTTCCAGGCGTCATCTATCGTGTGCGCCTTCCCCATTGTCATACTGCAGTGCGTGATGATAGTTTCGTTCGTGAAGAGCATGCGTCATCGCAGTGAATACGACATGACGTTAACTGACCAGGAGCGTGCGGAGCTAGCAGCCCAGGAGGCCGCAGCACGTCTTGATCAGCCTGCTGAGGAGGCGGTCGAGACAGTTGGAGCCGCTGGGTAGAAGAAGTGGCACCCGCGGGTGCCAGGGGCAGCCATTCCTCTGGCACCCGTTAAACTATGACTGTTCATAGTAAGCGTAGATTATCGATATCTTTTGAAAGCGCTATTTGAAAAACACCCTTTTCATGGGGTCAGAAATATGTTAGATTTCAAGAAAGTAATCAACGATTACTAAACTAAATAGTTATCGATGATTACCAAAGTGAATTCCTTACTTTAGAGGAGGTACAGATGTATTCAGCAACAGATGAGCAGGTTAAGCAGTTCGAGCAGGAGCACGAGTACCTAAAGACCAAGATCGACTTGGGCGAGGAAATCGTATGGTTGACAAGGGACCAATGCGTGGAGATGGGCCCAGACGTGGAGGGCACCCTCGATGTCGTGCGTACTGCCATGATTTCCCATGGCAAGAAGGAATACGAGATGCCAGCCAAGATAGGCATCCATCCCTTCGACGACGTGTTCTTCCATGCAATGCCGGCCTATGTGCCCAGCTCTCTTGCCTGCGGCGAGAAGTGGATCGAGTGCTTCCCGCGCAATCCCAAGGAATACAATCTTCCGCAGACGACCGGCCTGCAGGTTATGAACGACATCATGACCGGCGTTCCCATCGCCGTCATGGACTGCACGTGGCTGACCGCCATGAGGACGCCGGCCGTCACCGCTCTGGCAGCAGGCGCCCTGCATCCTGAAGCAAAGACGTTTGGCATGTTCGGCTGCGGCGTCCAGGGTGTCGAGCATGTGCGCTTCATTGTCAAGACCCTCCCGAAGCTGGAGAAGATCTACGTCTACGACATCTACCCCGAGATGATGGACAAGCTTTGCGACGCCGTCAAAGACGACGTGAGTGTGCCTATCGTCAAGGCCGGCAGCCCCGAAGAGGTCGTGAAGAGCTGCGAGTGCCTAAGCTCTGCAACCATCATTACGCGCGACCCGATGTCTGTTGCGAAGCACGAATGGGTGAGCAAGGGACAGACCATCCTGCCTTGCGACTTGAATACGTTCTGGGAGCCCTCGATCTCCCTCGAAGCAGACAAGTACTTCGTCGACAGCATCGACGAGCACGAGCTGTTCAACGGCATGGGCTACTTCCCCGACGGCCTTCCCAGCATCGTTGGCGAGACGGGTGAGATCCTTGCGGGCATTAAGGACGGCCGCACGTCTGCCGACGAGTTGATCGTATGCAGCAACATTGGCATTTCGGTGAACGACATCGCTATGGGACAAGTAATCCTAAAGAACGCCCTCGAGGCTGGCGTGGGCACCAAGATGCCGCTCTAAGGCATTATTCCAGGTATGAAGCCATGGTGGCTCCCTGATGGCGCAGCGCACCATGGCTTCTGCCTTTCTGGGGGACGGGTGCGTTCTGTGGGACCAGGCGCATACCGCTGTAGGTAGAGAAGAGAAATGGGGAAAGACATGAACGAGAAGCTTCAGCAATTGCACGACAAGACCATGGAGATTCTTGGCACAATCGGGATGAAGTTCCTCCACCCTGAGGCATTGGAGATTCTCAAGGGTAACGGCATCCGCGTCGACGGAGACGTTGCCTACTTCACCGAGAGCCAGCTGATGGACTGGGTGAACAAGGCGCCTGAGTCGTTCACGCTCAATGCGCGCAACCCGGAGCACACGGTTCATATCGGTGGGGACTCCACGGTGCTTGCTCCCTGCTACGGTGCCGCGAGCATCACCGACAAGGTGGGCGTGCGCCACCCGGCCACGTTCGAGGACTACATGAACTACCTCAAGCTCTTCGACGCGAACCCCTACTACCACATCAACGGTGGGTTGCTTGTGCAACCTTCCGACATTGACTTGGCAACTTCGGGCCTCGCCATGTTCTATGCCACGTTGACCCATTCGGAAAAGTGCCTGTTCGTTCCCGCCGGAGACCGTTGGCAGATCGACCCGATCATGGAGTCGTGCATCCACTACTTCGGCGAGGACGCCATCGCTGCGGGCCCACACGTGCTGACCATCGTCAACGTGAACAGCCCGCTTATGTTCGACAACCGCATGTTCGAAACGCTGTTCACCTTCGCCTCGCACGGCCAGCCGTTCCCCATTGTGAACTGCTCCATGGCGGGCTCAACTTCGCCGATGACGCTGGCGGGTACCATCGCGCAGATCAACGCGGAGATCCTGCCCATCGTGGCGCTGTCCCAGATGGTGCGCGAGGGCACTCCGGTGCTCTTCGGCACGGCGACCGCCACCGCCGACATGGCCACCGGCCAGATTGCCATCGGATCGCCCGAGGGCGCGCTGTGCTACAAGTACTGCACAGAGTTGGCCAAGTTCTACGGGCTGCCCTGCCGTGGAGGCGGCGCGCTCACGGACTCCAAGCTAGTCGACGCACAGGCGGGATACGAGTCCATGATCACGCTCATGACGGACTATACCAACCACATGAACCTGGTCATCCATTCCGCGGGCATCCTGGACGGCTACGCCACCACCTCCTACGAAAAGGTCATCCAGGACTTCGAGATCATCGGCTACCTGGAGCGCTACATGCACGACATCGACATTAACGACGAGACCATCCCGCTGGAGGTCATGGCCGAGGTTGGGCACGACGGCGAGTACCTGACCCACCCGCACACGTTCGACTGGTGCCGCAGCGAACCTTACATCCCCACGATCTCGAGCCGCGGACACGTGGCAGACCCGGTGCACCAGCTCGACATGCGCATCGACGAGCGGCGCCAGCAGCTGATGGACGCGTACGTGAAGCCTGAAGTGGACGAGAGCAAACTTGGAGTCATCAAAGACATTCTCGTCAAGGCTGGCACGGACCGCAGCCTGCTCGACCGCATCGAGACCATGTAGCCAAAAACCTGCAAACTGCCTGCAGGTCCTCCTGAGCGGCCCGACATTTGCCGGGCCGCTCGCATTGTGCAGGCGGCGCGGCTTTCCAGAAAAGGCGCTACCTGCCAGCCGTATGCGATTTAAGGTCTGCGGAACGGCTGTCGAGCTTAATGGGCACTTGCTCCTTCACCACGTAGAGCATGCGCAGGTTGAAGTCGAACATGGTGGTTTCCGCAACGCAGTTCTGGATGTAGTCGCCGCATGTTTGGTAGCCATGGGCGTTTACGAAGCTCATGAGCGTCGACACCGCCCGCGCAATGGCGTCGCCGTCGGACATGTAGCGCTGGTCGTACATGGTGGCGTAATATCCTGCAGGCAAGTACTCCACGTGGGGAAAGACCGCATCGCTTTCCGGCGTCACGATGGCATGGTTGTACACAATGCGTCCTTCACTCAGCTCGTTCATATCGAACGTCGCTCCGATGTTGCTGAAATATTTGAACGGGATGTTGTTGTCGTGAAAACTCTGCCGCACCATGTCGAGCACGTCCTGCCAGGCCTCACCGCTGTCCTTCGTTCCCCGATATGGGTTGATGCGGTAGCGCACGCACATTCGGCGCGGTTGGTATTCCACGAAGCAATGGCGCAAGGCGGGAGGGTTCAGGAACATGGATTGGTTGTCGATGCGTGCTTGCAGTACGGCGCGATTCTGCTCTAGGGCCTCTATGTTGCGGTCCACTTCTTCAAGGCGTGCGTAGAGGATGTCCAGGTAGTGAAGCGAGTCCTTCTGGTCGATGATGTCCTTGATCTCGTCAAGGGAAAGGCCCACTTCGCGCATCTTGATTATCTCGTCGAGCTGGGCCGATCGTTCTACAGCGTAGTAACGGTACCCGTTTTCCCTATCGATGTAGTCGGGTAGCAAAATGCCTTTGTCCATGTAGACCTGCAGCGCCTTTTTGGTGACGCCGGCGCGCTTGGCGAATTCGCCCGACCGCAGCATGCTGCTCTGATCCATTGCGTCTCCGTTTCCGTTGTGCCGCTTTCGCCCCATGGGTCCGCTCTGAGTCAGGGTGCCTGAGGCGAGCTCATGCACCAATAACTCATGCATGTGGTACTGCTGAATCCAAGCAGCGAGTCAGGGTGCTTGGTGCCGGTGACTCATAGTACCGATGGCTCATCGGCAATCCATCGCTCATTTCCATCTACTGTATTACAGGGCTGAAAACCGCTCCCTAAGGATATGGTTTTATACGCTTTTCAGCACGTAAATAATGTCTGGTAATTATCGCAGAACTTCAAGAATAGGTGATATATAAAGTAAAAATACCAGATAGAAAGCGAATTTCTGAATATGAGAAAAAAGTCACTGCTTCCCCTTGACTATGCCCGTAGGATGCACCGTTAAATCAATTTAGGCTCGGTTTGAAAACCTTGATGGCCAGAAGGTTGCACGGCGAGTCACGTTTCATTCGACCAAAGGGGACGCATATGAAAATAAAGGGTGCAAAAAGATGGGTCGTCTTGGTGGTTCTTTCTCTGTTCGCAGGGGAGATGGTGTACACACCGTACATCCGCTTCAACTACTACGACCAAATGGCAATCGCGTTCACGGAGTACAAGCCCATTGTGGACGCAGCAAACGTGAACGAGTTCATTGGAACCACCGGCATGATCGTCGGCTTCGTTTCCATGATCATGTACATTGTGGGCGGTTTGCTCGCCGACAAGTTCCGCGAGCGCAACCTTATCCTTCTTGGAGGGGTGACTTTGGCCGCAGGTGCTGCCTGGTTCGGCCTTCTTCCCGACGCAAACCAGATTCTGGCAGCACATGCCGTAATGGCACTGGGTGTCGGATTCATGTGGTCAGCCTACCTGAAGACCACGCGTAAGCTGGGTAATGCTCACGAGCAGGGGCGCATGTTCTCCACTTCCGAATTCATCCGCGGAATCATTGGCACTGCGCTTGGGTTCATGGGTGTGGCCCTGCTCAACCAGGGCATCCTGCCTTCCGGCGAAATGGACCCGTCAATCATAGGCCCGCAGCTAAGCTTGCTCCTGTTCATCAACGCTGGCATGTTCCTCGTTCTTTCGTTTGCCGCTTTCATGCTTATTCCGAAGAACTTGGTGGGCAACGAAGACGCCGATGACGCCGAGCAGGTGCCCTTCTCGTTCAGGTTCATGCTGGATGCCGCGAAGCTGCCCGCCGTGTGGTTTGGCGTGGGCATCCTGTTCTGCGGCTATTCGCTCACCGCAGCTGCAAGCGGGTACCTGGGCACCTACACCGTGCAGGTTCTGGGCGTCGACCCGACGGCGGCAAGCTCGTTCGCCATCGTGCGCAACTACATCATCGCTGCCGTGTCCACGCTGCTCATCGGCTTCGTCGCGCTGTTCTTCAAGTCCGAAATCAAGACGCTGGGCATCTACATGGGCGTGACCGCTGCAGTGGTGGCCTTGCTCATGCTCTTCAGCGGCAACACCGGAATCGGCATTGCCATCACCTTCGTCTTCGCGTTCTTCTACACAGGCATGCGCGGGCTGTACTTCGCCACCCTCTCCGAAATGCGCGTTCCCGTGCACCTGACGGGCATTGCCATCGGCGTCATGTCCTTCTTGGGGTACACGCCCGACGTGTTCTTCAGCAAGATCGCGGGCATTTGGCTGGACTCGTATGGCACGGCTGGGTTCACCTACATCTGGGCCTACGCCATCGCGTGCGGTGTGCTTGGTGTGGTCGTCGCGTTCTTCGCCTACCGCTATGCCAAGAAGAAGCAGGCCGAAGTGGACGGCGCAGCTGCGGTGCCGGCTGACGCTGCCGCCTAGCGGCAACACGGTCCGGGGCCTCGGATTCTGCTCGAGGGCCTGGGCATGCAGATATACCGATCAAGCATTGAAGACAGAAAGACCAACGAAAGGAAAGAACAATGGGCAACGCATTTCCCTACACCAACCTTATGAGCGACGAAGACAAGAAGAAGGTCCATGACGCGTCGATGAAGATGCTCTCTGAAATCGGTATGCACTACGAGCATCCGAAGGCTCTCGAGATTGCCGCATCCAACGGCGTGCGTGTCGAAGGCGAAACCGCCTACTGGACCGAAGAGCAGGTCATGGAGTGGATTGCGAAGGCGCCGGAGACCTTCACCATCTACGCTCGCAATCCCGAGCACAACATCGAAGTGGGCGGCGAAAACATCAACATTGCCCCTGGCTACGGCATGCCCACCATTATCGAGCGCGATGGGTCCGCTCGTCCCGGCACCATGCAGGACTACGTGAACTTCGTCAAGATGTTCCACGCCAATCCCGACTACCACACCAACGGCTCACTCATGATCCAGCCCAACGACGTTGACGTGCATACGTCCAACATGTGCATGACCTATGCGTCCCTGATGGGTTCCGACAAGGGCCAGCTGCTCGTGGGCGAAGGCGGCACCGAGGACTTCGAGGCCATGATGCGCGCCCTGGCTGTGACGGTCGGTGGCGAAGAGTACCTGCGCAGCCATCCGTGTGCCAACACGATCATCGACGTGGTCACCCCGCTCGCCTTCTCCGTGAACATGACCGAGGCCCTGATCACTTTCGCCGAATGGGGCCAGGCAACCGCCATTAGCTCCTGCGCCATGGCGGGCACCACCGCTCCCGTTTCGGCCATCGGCCCGATCGTCTACACCAACGCCGAAGTGCTCTCCACCATCGCGCTTGCCCAGATGATCAACCCCGGCTGTCCGGTGCTCTACGGTTCGCAGAGCCCGCAGGCCGACATGGGCTCCGGCCAGATTGCCGGCGGCGCCCCCGAAAGCGCGCTCATGTACATTTACGCACAGGAGATGGCGCGCTACTACCACCTGCCGTTCCGCGGCGGCGGCGCCATCACCGACTCCAAGACCATCGACACGCAGTCCGGCTACGAATCCATGATGACGCTCATGGCGTGCTACATGGCCAAGACCAACTACATGATCCATTCGGCTGGCGTCATGAACGGCTACGTGACCACCAGCTACGACAAGATCATGCAGGACTTCGAGCTCAACCGCTATGTGAAGCGCTTCTTCGAAGTGCCTGTGCGTGTCGACGACGAGACCATCCCCATGGAAGAGATCATGGACTGCGGCCACGACGGCGAGTTCCTGACGGCCGACTCGACCTTCGACATGTGCCGCGAGATCGTGGCCCCGCTAGTCGGTTCGCGCGGCGTCGTGCAGGACATCAACAACCAGGTGTACAAGAAGCTCGACGCCTACTACGACAAGCTGCTCGAAACCTATCATGCGAACGTGCCCGAGGTAGACGAGAGCGTGCGCGAGCAGGTGAAGGACATCCTGTGCGCTGCTGGCACGGACCGTGCCACCCTCGACCGCATCGACGAGATGCTGGCCACCCGCGGCAACCTGGCCGACACGAACGCTGCATAAACCCTTGAGTACGTGCGGCCCTGCTTCGGTGGGGCCGCACCCGTTAGGCCTGCCAGCTTCGCGTCGTGTGCCTGTGCGTGTGACGACAGCTTCGCGTCGTAGCTGTCACATTTGGATAATTGCGCGCCGCAGCTGACACGCTGTAACTGCCATTTTATTTCAGATAGTGGTTGGGCACCTTGCTTGTGCAACTTCAAGGAGAGGAAAAGAAATGAACGAAAAAGATTACGCCGCCATCCACATGAAGGCGTTCGTCACGCATACCGACGACCACGAATGGGAAGAAGTGTTCGAAGGCTTCCGCATCAAGAAGCTGATCAGCGAAAGCACGGTGGGCAAGAGCGAGTACTACGCCGGCGTCGCGCAGATCGACCCAGGCATCAGCACGCCTGCATGGAAGGCGAATCTGGCTTGCTGCACGCACCTTCTTGGCGGCCAGATCTGGGCGCGCCTAGGCCGCCAGCGGCTCGAGCTTGCTGCAGACGCGTCGAACTACATTCCTGCGGGAGCGCCGTTTTCCTACGAGGCGTCCGGCGACGAAGGTCTTACCTTCCTGTTCGCTTACGCCACCAACAACGACATTGGCGAGCATTTGGTGTTCGAGCCGGTCTCCGAAGAGGAAATGAAGGCGTTCTACCAGCCCAATTGTCCGTCGAACCTGATGAGCCCTGGCATGGAAGCGGAAGGCTACCGCTGGGCATGTGCGGGCGACGCAGACCCCTACATTATGGTGGAAGCTGCGCAAGGGTCGCGCTCCTTGAGCTTCCAGGCCTTCTACGACGAAGACCGCGGCTGCAAGGAAATGTGGTGGGGGCGCACGTACCTGCAGCCCAATTGCCGCTACACGCCGCACTACCACGAGCAATCCGAATTCTTCTTCTTCCTGACCGGCACAGGCACCATGTATGCGGGCGACGGCATCTATCCCGTTCGCCCTGGATCGATGATCTATGCGCCGTCGAACTGCCTGCACGGCATGGTCAACGACGGCCCTGACCCGCTGTGCGCCATCTACTGCTGCAACGTGGAGACTACGGGCAATGCCTACATCCGTTACGAAGTGGCTGACGTACCGCTGGTGGTTCCGACCGATCGCACCATGATGCTGATCAGTGACATGTAGCTTTTTTGGGGGGCCTTGGTGCGTACGTGCCAAGGCCCTTTATCGGCGGCATGGTGACAAAGAGGTCGTAGCCGTTTGCCAGCTGTACGCGCTTGCCTGCAACGATCCATTTGGGCAGGGCCGTTCCCATTTGGACAACCATATCCTTTTCACCGCCATGCTGCAGGCCCGATAACGGGCGCATCGACAACCATTTATATCCGCGTAGATATTCTAGGGGACAGATTATGACTACGCATACTGGCAGCAATTCTGCTGCTTCATCGAAAAACAACGTCGTTTTCGTCGTTTCCGTCGTGTTGACCGTGGCCGTTGTCATTTGGGCGCTGGCTACAGGTGACAGTTTCGTTGCGACCATCAATGACGTCATGAATGCTCTGATGGCCAATTTCGACTGGCTCTACATCTTCGGCGAGACTATCCTGCTTGTATTCGCTATCGTGCTGGCAATCAGCCCGTACGGAAAGACAAAGCTGGGCGGCGACAGCGAGCAGCCGTCCAAATCGCGCTTGGAATGGTTCGCCATGCTGTTTTCTGCCGGCATGGGCGTGGGGCTCATTTTCTGGGGCGTGGCTGAGCCTCTTTCCCACTACATTGCTCCGATGGCAGGCATAGAGCCCATGACCGAAGAAGCCATGCGCTTTTCGCTGCGGTCGTGCTTCGTGCATTGGGGCCTTCATCCCTGGGGCTGTTACGCCATCGTCGGTTTGGCGCTGGGGTACTTCGCGTTCAGGCTGAAGAAGCGCTCGCTGATCAGCAGCACGCTCGAGCCGGTGCTTCGCTCGCAGAGCCGCGGTGCCATAGGCATCGTCATCGACATCTACGTTGCAGCGCTCACGGTTATGGGCGTCGCTACGTCTTTTGGCATGGGATGCATCCAGATTGCCACGGGACTCGACTACCTCTTCGGCATTCCGACCACCATGCTCACGATCGGCATCATCGTCGCAGTGACGGCTGCGGTCTACACGTGGAGCGTGGTCAGCGGCATCGACAAAGGCATGCAGCTGCTCTCGAACGGCACGATGATCCTATGCGCGGTCCTCATGATACTGACGTTCGTGCTTGGACCAAGCATCGACATCGTGCGCGGCATAATGGTGGGCATCGGCGACTGGCTGGTGAACTTCCTGGCCGACAGCGTTCGCCTGTCAGCCGAAGGAGGCGACACCTCCTGGATCCGCGGATGGCGCGTGTTCTACTGGGCGTGGTGGCTTTCCTGGTCGCCGTTCGTGGGCATCTTTCTGGCACGCATCTCGCGCGGGCGCACAATCCGCGAATTCGTGCTGGGCGCTATTATCGCTCCAACTATCTTGAGCTTCTTCTGGTTTTCCATCTTTGGCGGTGTGGCGTTCGACGTAGCAGACGGCCTTGATGCCGACGCGCTTGCGGCAGTGGTCGCTTCGCCCGAGACGTCGCCATTTGTGGTGTTCGGGCAGATGCCGCTTTCGGTGGTGCTTTCGGTCATAGCGCTGGTGGTGCTTTTCGGGTTCTTCGTCACCTCGGCGAACTCGGCCACCTACGTGCTTTCGATGCTCACTTCGCAGGGCGACAACAACCCGCCCTTGTTCAAGAAGCTGTTCTGGGGCATCCTGCTGGCACTCGTGGCATTCGCGTTCGTCGTGTCCGGTGGCGTGAGCGGTATCCAGACGGTGGCAATCATCATCTCGTTCCCGTTCTTCTTCGTGATCATCCTCATGTGCGTGAGCATGGCCATGGCAATACACAAAGAGCATCACGAAGGCCTACCGCCCATGACCGACGACGCTGCCGATGACGCGACAAAGGGGTCGTAGCCAATGTCATTAAGTTAAGGAGGGGTGCCCCGAGACGAACGTCACGGGCAAGGTCTCGAGTGCCGGTATGGCGCCAGATCCTATGATGCCGAAGTGAATGAGTGTGGCGGCTGTTCCACCAGGGACGGCCGCCACGCATTATTGGGTGCACAGGGGTCGTTGGGCGCCTGGATTAATGGCCCCGTTTGCGCATGGGCATCTTTTGCAGCGATGACGAAAAAGACGGCAGGCAATTGCGCCAACGTTACGAAACGTCCTGAGAGACAAAACACTTCCAGCAAGCGCTTTCCTTCGATCTTGGGTGCTTTGGCAGCATTATTACGGTGTCTTTCAAGGCTCATTTTCCAATTATTAGTAATTTCTCACACACTCAGAATTATTTACTAATCATGATTATTTTTTCGTAGCAGCTTTTTTGCAAGGAAGGTATTCTATGCCTGCGATAGCTCAATACGCCACATAAGCGCATCTTTCAGCAGATGGCACCATGCGAGAAGGAGAACGTGCTTTAAGGGAACAAAAGCATTCAAGTTCTTGAGCGTTCTGAGGCGTTGGTATTTCTTTCAGGACGTAATTCGACACAACAAACAGCTCAAATGCTGATTACAGGCAGTGCCCATCGCGATGGGGTTGGGGAAGCGCATGCCTGTGAGAGATAAGCAGGAAAGACGAAGGCATAAGGACAAAAACACGAAGAAACAAAAGGAGGACCGATGGAAGACATGAAGGGAACCGTGTCCGAAACCGAATCTAATCCGACTGCTATGCAAGCGAATGGACCTCAAAAAGACCGCTACGTACTGATAATCTCCGCCGTTATCGTTGCGGTGTTCGTAGCCTTTGGCGCCATAGCGCCTGATACGCTTTCAAGTGTTGCCAATGTGCTGTTCGACCTGTTTACGGGCAGCTTTGGTTGGCTGTATCTGTTCGTGGTGTTTCTGATGGTCGTCTACGCGATTGCCATAGCGGTGAGTCGTTTCGGCAACATCAAGCTTGGCCACGACGACGACGAGCCGGAATTCAGCAACTTTCAGTGGTTTGCGCAGCTGTTCGGCGGCGGCATGGGCATTGGCTTGGTGTTTTGGTCGGTCGCAGAGCCTATCACAGACTTTTTAGCACCCCCTTCCGCCATGCCGGAAACGAACGAGGCCATGCACGAAGCCATGCAGACCGTGTTTTTCCATTGGTCGATTTCTCCATGGGCCATTTTCGCTGTGGCGGGCCTGGGTTTGGGTTACTTCGCTTTCCGCAAGGACCGGCCCTTCCTGGTAAGCTCCGCCTTCGAGCCCCTGCTCGGTGAAAAGCGCGTGCACGGGCCAATCGGTAAGGCCATTGACATCTTGGCGGTGTTCGCCACTATCTTTGGCGTTGCCACCAGCTTGGGACTGGGCACTATCCAGATGACGGGCGGGTTGGAATATGTGTACGGCATTGAGTCGAACACCTTCCTCATGTGCACGATTATCGCGGTTATCACCGCGCTGTTCACGCTGGCGACCATTTCGGGCGTTGGCAAGGCCATGCAGATGGTGGCCAACTTCAAGGTGTATTTGTCGGTGGCCTTCATGGTGTTCATCTTCGTGTTCGGCGGTGCTGTGTTCATCTGCAACATTCTTGTTACTGACCTGGGCGGATACCTGCAGAACTTCGTGCACAAAAGCCTCTGGATGGAAAACGGCGAATTCGTGCAGGGCTGGACGGTCTTCTATTGGGCATGGTGGATTGCCTGGGCGCCGTTCTGCGGACAGTTCGTGGCGCGTGTGTCCCGCGGCCGCACCATCCGCTCTTATCTGCTTGCCGTCATGCTCTTGCCCGCAGGCTTCTGCGTCATCTGGCTGGCAATCTACGGTGGCGCTGCATTCAACCTTAACGAGCTTACGGGCGGTGCCATTCAGGCTGCTGTTGGCGGAGACAACGGGACAACCATCGCCCTGTTCGCCATGCTCATGGAGCTGCCCGTCTACGTGATCACCGCTCCGTTGGCGATCATCTTGATCATCGTGTGCTTCTGGGGTTCGGCCAATTCCGCGACCTTCGTTCTGTCGATGCTTACCGACCACGGCAACATGGAGCCTTCGAAGCCCCTGCGCGCCGGCTGGGGCATTGCTCAGGGAGCCATGACCATCATCTGCATCATCGCAGGGGGCCAGGGCATCCTCACGATTCTTCAGACGCGGTCTATCGCTGCGGCCTTCCCCTACATGTTCGTCATCGTCTTCATGGCAGTGGCCATGGTCAAGGCGCTTAAGGAAGACCCGGTGGCGCTAGCACAAATTAACCTAAAAGAGAAGCAGAACAAAGAACTGCTATCCGAAGTTGGCAAGCTTGCGTAAGGTGGTATGCCCCGGCGTCTTCGCCGGTGTATATAGGTTGGGACGACCGTAAGATTGGAAATCAAGGAGCCTAGGAGAAAGGAAAAGAACATGACTAGGATCCCCTGTTTTGACGTGCTCACTCCGGAGCAGGTCGAACGAATCGACAAGGAGACCATGCGGATCCTCACCGAAGTGGGTTGCGACTTCGAGTACGAACCCGCGCTCGAGGTGTTCCGCAAGGCCGGCGTGCGCGTAGAAGGCAGCCGCGTTTTTCTGACCGAGGACTTCATTCGCGCCCGCATCGAAGAAGCTCCCAGCGAGTTCACGCTCAAGGCGCGCAACGAAGCGAAGTCCACTCCATGCCATGACGGCAGCTTCATTCTTACGCCCTCCTACGGCCCTCCTTTCGTCTATACCATCGACGGCGAGTGCTTGACCACCACTTCCGAAGACTACAACAATGTGATCAAGCTGACTCACATGTCCGAAAACATCAACCACACCGGCCATAACGTGGTCGAGATGCAGGACTACCCGGACGAGATTCGCCATCTGAAGATGATCGAGTCCCACATCAAGTACTCCGACCTGCCCTTCATGGGTGCCACTCACGGCGAATTGTGCGCGCAAGACACCGTGGACATGTGCAAGATCATCTTCGGTCTTGACGACGACGGCATCAAGAAGACCCCCATCCTGAATTCGCTGATCAACTCCATCACGCCCCTCAAGTACGACGAGCGCATGCTTGGCTCCATGATGGTCTACGCAGAGTACGGCCAGTCCAACATGATTTCCTCGCTGGTCATGAGCGGCTCGACGGGCCCGATTTCAATGGTCGAGACGCTTGCCCTGCAGATGGCCGAAGTCATCGCCGGCCTGTGCCTGACCCAGATCATCAATCCTGGTTCCCCGGTCATCCTGGGTTCGACCTCCGGTCCGGCCGACATGGCCACAATGGCTCTTTCCATTGGCAACGCCGAAGAGGCCCTCTACGCTGGCGCAACTGCCCAGATGGGTCGCTTCTACGGCGTGCCCACCCGTGGCGGCGGCGGCCTGAACGACTCGATCGCTCCCGACGCCCAGGCGGGCTGGGAATCCATGCTCACGCTGCTCAACCCCGCTGTCACCGGCACGGCGTTCGTGCTGCATGCGGCAGGCATCATGCACTACTACAATGCCTTCAGTTACGAGAAGTTCATCATCGACGACGAAATTGCCGGTCTGTGCAACAAGTACATCGCTGGCTACAACTTCGACGAGGATCGCTTCCTCTTCGACGACGTGGAGGAAGTCGGCCCTGGTGGGCACTTCCTGTATCAGGACTCCACGCTGGACTTCGGCATGGACCATCGCCGTCCGCTTATCTCCAACCGCGGCACCATCGAGGCGTGGGTGGACGCTGGCAAGCGCACCGCTGCCCAGGTTGCCAAAGAGCGTTGGGAGAAGCAGTTGGCAGAGTACGAGCGTCCCGAAATGGACAGCGCGGTGGAAAAGGAGCTCAACGACTTCATCACCAAGCGCTGCAACGACCTCATCGGCGAATGCCCTGCGCTTTACGAATAACAAGAGAGCGCAAGCTGCACGTAGCTTTTATATGCGAAGGGCGGGCACATTGTGTCCGCCCTTCGTTATGCGCGCCACATTACGTCCGCCGCATCCGCTGCGTCCGCCACGCCTGCCACTCTAGCCACGCCTGTCGTGTCCGCTCCGTCTGCGACATGGGCCCAATGCAGGAAAAGCGTGACGCTGCCCCTCTCTGCCAGGTCGCACCAAGGCGGAGAGGGGCAGCGTCGTCCATAGGGCCTAAGCCAAAACCTAGCTGAAGGCCCGCAGGGGGTTATGCTTCGATTCCGTAGACGTCCTTGTTGTAGCGGGTGATTTCGTCGTCGATGGTGGGATCGGTCAGCGGGAAGATGCCCGCGTTCTTCAGGCCGCTTGTCAGGTTCGGGATGAAATGGCCGCCTGGTCCGTAGGTTTCGCAGGCGCGGCGCGTTTCGACGCGGATTTCTTCTTCAGTCTGATCTTCGCGGTCGATAACCGAGTCAATGCCGCCCATGACGACCATGTCGCCTTCAAGTTCCTGCTGGATCTTGACGATATCGTTGCTAGGCAGTACGCCCTGCCATACGTCGATGCCCAGCTCGGCCATGTCGCGCACGATAGGCTGGCAGAAGCTGTCGGCGTGGTGAATAACGATCACGCCATTGTCCTTCATATAGCCATAGATGCGCTTGTAATGGTCTTGGAAGAATTCGCGCCAAACCTCCGGCTGGAAGAACAGGTTGTCGTGGCTGCCCCAGTCGTCATGCGAAAGAATGGCGTCGGGATGCAGGTTGTCGACCAGCAACTTGGCGTAGGTGAAGCGGTATTCGCCGATCACATCGATGAGCTCCTTGGTGTCTTCCGGCTCGAGCAGAAGGTTTGCAAGCGCGTCCTCGAAACCCATAAGGAAATGGGACTGCTCGAAGATTCCCGTTCCCATGAATCCCATGGACAGCATGCCTTCTGCGCGCACCTGCTCCTGCAGTTCCAGCGCCGGCTTCCAAGCTTCGGGATCGGAGCAGTTGGCAACCAGGTCAGGCACGACCACGTGTTCGCGCCATTCGGTGACGTCTTGGACCACGCGCTCTTCGCCCACTGCATGGGGCATGGGACCAGGAGCGTCTTCGGGGAACATGATCAGCGTCCCCCAGCGGTCGCGCGTGTTCTTGCCGCGCTGGCGGTTGCCGCGGCAGAACACGTTGATCGGATCGTTCATGATGGGGCCGAGCGCCTCCCACTGTTTGCACAAGCGGTCGGGCTGGCCGTCTTTTTTGATGGTTTCCAGGAACAGTTCTTTCGGCGTCATGGGCATGATGAACTCCTTACAGGCAAAGTTGCACTATAAGCGCGTGGGGCATGCGCTTGGAAGGTTGCTGTAGCCCGCAGGGTTTGGCGGATGGGCATTTTGCACAACGTCAAATCCGCATCAACGTGCATGCAGCAGGTTTTCGTGCTTGTAGATATTAATAGCACGTGTTCTAACAAGGCGAAACGTGCACTTACGACAGAAATACTACGAGTGCACTGTGCTTAATGCACAGTGCAGTAAGGCGAAGTGTGGGCTCACGTGCTATCGCGTTCTGGAAGTGCACACTTTATAATACGTCGTAGGGGACAACAAAAAAAGGGTGATACGAAGGGCATGAAGCTATCCCTGAAGCTATTGCACGCAGAACTTGCCGTCCAGTATCCGGGCACGGAGTATCTCCAACGTCGTGTCGAAGTCCCTCAACTGACCTCCTCTTCAATCATCTCTCCCTTGCATGAGCCAGTTGACGATGTAGTCTACGTCCATGTTCCCTCTGTGTACAACAGCGACTACCATGCAACAGCTTCGGTCGTCACATGCGCCCAGCACGTGGACCGCTTCCCATCGTGCGACCTGGTCATTTTGCCCGAAGGGACAGACATTCTAGAAGTTCCTGCTTTCATGGCTTCGGTGTTCAGCCGCTATTTCAGCTGGTCGGATTCGCTCTACGATGCAATCGCGCGCAGCAACGACCTGCAAACGCTCATTGACTTGACGGTACCCATGATCAACCAGCCCATGTATTTCGCCGATGCGGGCTGGAAGATGCTTGCCTTCTGGGGTGGCGACATGGTCTACGTCAATCCTACGTGGTCATACCAGCTGAAATTAGCCTACCTTCCCTATCATGTGTACCAGGGCATCATCGACGCCGCC
>JAFUCW010000333.1 GCA_017459485.1 Eggerthellaceae bacterium
AATGTTCATTCGGCAGACCAATGGATAATCACAAGTAGGTGCTGTTTAACATGCTCGAGAAGGATAGCAATTCAGCCGATAGACGGGAAATAGGACAATAGTCGACCATGTTAGATATAATGAATATATACAACAGTAATCCATTCACACTCGGAGACATGGCATGCGGATTACCTTGCTCACAGGCGCAAACAAGAACGCCGGCGACTTCCTGATAGCGCAACGTTCGCGCGAACTGCTCTTATCCCGCTTCCCTGATTGCGAAATAATCGAGTTCAACCGTAACAAGACCATGGTGCCCCATCTTGACGAAATCAACTCGTGCGACGTGGTGGTGTTCGGGGGCGGACCAGGCTACAAAACTCACATGTACCCATGACAGTTTCCGCTGGTTGACGACCTTTCCGACATCCGACCTCCCCTGTTCGCCATGGGAATGGGCGCTTACTCGCGCAATCCTCATGTTGAAACGTATCGCTGCGACGACACGAGCAGACAGCTGCTTGACCGCCTTTTGTCAAATGGATTCGGATTCGGCTGCCGCGACCTATTCAGCGAGCGCGTCTTGCATAGCTGGGGCTACGCCGACACCGTGCTCACCGGCTGCCCCGCATGGTACGACCTGCAGTTTGTCGAGAGCACCGATTTTGTCACTCCCCCGCCTTCTACCCCACAGCACATCGTGGTGTCCGACCCAGCAGATATTTACAACAAGGAATATGCCCGGCACCTGATAGTACTTCTGCGAAACATGTTTCCTCAGGCGCGCATCTCCTTCGTGTTCCACGCAGGCTGGGAAGCGGACGAATTCACGAACGACTTGAAAGCCAGGTTATGCTGCGAACTGCGCGACTGGTTGCGCGATCAGGGAATACAGACGCAAAATGCCGCATACAGCACAGAAGGTTTCTCGATTTACGACACCTGCGATGTGCACATCGGCTTCAGAGTGCACGCGCACCTCTACGCGTTAAGCCAACGAAGGCCTTCGATTCTGATAGAAGAAGACGGTCGCGGGTTCGGCGCCAACGAGGCTCTTGGTATACCGCACGTGCCCATTTGGCCCGAAACCCTTTTCCACGACTATGTCCAGAAGGTACTGAAGCGCTTCTGCGGACGACCGCCGGTTTTAAGCACCCATCAGATCGAATCGTTTCTGGGGGCAATCCAAACACGCATTGCAGAAGAACTGGATAGCGGTTACGCAAGCGCGCAACGTGCTTTCGAGGCAATGGCAGCCACCTATTTGTCCATGCGAGAGCACATCGGGCGCCTGGAAGCATGCAGCGGCGCTCGTGCTTCGTAGCCAGGAAGACCCTGTGTCATCTCGCGCCGAAAAGTCGTTTCGCAACGCCACCGTAGGCACGGGAGTGCAGGCGTGCGTCCTTTTGCTCGGCTTTGCCACGCGCACGGCGCTCGTCTACGGGCTCGGGCGCTACTATCTAGGGCTCAACAGCGTGATGACCGGGCTGATTGCCATGTACACTCTTGCCGAGCTGGGCATGGGGAACGCGCTGGTCTATTCTATGTACGAGCCCCTGGCCCACGGCAGGCAGAAAAAAACCGAAGCCTACCTGACGCTCTTCAAGAAGGTCTACCG
>JAFUCW010000334.1 GCA_017459485.1 Eggerthellaceae bacterium
ATAAAATGCATCAGTTAGCGCACAGTACGTTGAGCGCTGCGCATATCGTACATTTTTGGGAGCACACATGAACATCATCCTTATCGTCGACGACGATACCACGAGCTTGAAGCTGGCAAAGGGCATCCTTGACCAGGACTATCGCGTTGCTACGGTCAACTCCGGCGAGATGGTGTTCAAGTACCTGGAGAAGAACCGCCCCGATCTTATCCTGCTCGACCTCAACATGCCGGGCATGGACGGCGTCGAGGTCATGGAGAAGCTGCAGGACAACCCCGACTACAGCAACATTCCCGTTATCTTCCTTACCGCCAACCAGGACCCCCAAAGTGAGGCCAAGTGCCTGGAGTCGGGCGCCATCGACTTCGTGGGCAAGCCCTTCGTGCCGGTGATCCTGCAGAACCGCGTGCGCCGCGTCGTGGAGCTGTTCGGCTACCGCAACCAGCTCGAGAGCATGGTGGCAAGCCAGGCCGAAGAGATAATAAGCCGCAGCCAGCGCATCTCGCGCATGCAGGATGCGGTCATCATCGGCATGGCCAACCTCATCGAGCTGCGCGACAACAACACCGGCCGCCACGTGAAGAACACGCAAACCTACGTGGAGATGATCATTACGGCCCTCAAGCGCAAGGGCATGTACCCCGACATCCTTACCGACGACTACGTCAGCAACACCATCCGCGCCGCGCCGCTGCACGACGTGGGCAAGATCAAGATCAGCGACTCGATCCTCAACAAGCCGGCGCGCCTGACCGAGGAGGAGTTCGAGACCATCAAGCTCCACACGCTCTACGGCGCCGAGATCGTTGACGACCTACTGGGCGAAGTGGAAGACCCCGAGTACCTGGACATCGCCCACGACATCGCGCTGCATCACCACGAACGCTGGGACGGCACGGGCTACCCCAGCCAGCTCTCCGGCGACAGCATCCCGCTGTGCGCGCGCATCATGTCCATAGCCGACGTGTTCGACGCCCTCTACGAGGACCGTGTGTACAAGAAGGGCATCCGCCCGCTGTCCGCCTCGCTTGCCATCATCGAGGATGGCCGCGGCCTGCAGTTCGACCCTGTCATCACCGACGTGTTCCTGGAGATGGCCGACGAGCTGCGCGAGTACGTGGGCGAGGAGCCCGAATAGGCAGTTTCGCACGGCGGGCCACCTACCCGCCGTGTTCTCATTCCAGGCAACAGAAAGGCACCCCATGACCGAAAGCGCACTTAAACGCCAACGCACGCGCGAGTCGCTGATCATCATCTCATTCACCATCTTCTCGGTGTTCCTGATGTACGTTACCGCCACGCTGCACTGGTGGACGGGCTTCGTGCCGCTGCTTGCCGTCGAGGTTGCCTTCGTGTGGTGGGCCTACATGACCAGCTTCCGCGACCACACCACGCGCGCAATCATCATTACGCTGTTCGCCTGCGGCAGCATCTTCTTCTACGGGGCCTATTCCGAGGACTTCAACGTCATCCTGCCCACGATGTGCGTGTTCACGGTGCTGTTCGGCCTCTACCAGCTGCGCGTGGTCTTCGACATCGTGTTTGCTAC
>JAFUCW010000335.1 GCA_017459485.1 Eggerthellaceae bacterium
AAATGGCGAAGACCCAAGGCAGATGCCGCGCTCATAAACGACGACCTGGTTTTCGAGATTGAGCTCTTGAAGCAGGTGGATATCAACATCGACTACATCTTAATGCTGGTAAAGAAGTATCACGACACCAACTGTGCCGACAAGGTAATTGTGGCTGACATCATGCGGGCAGTTTCTTCGTCTTACGAACTGCGCAACAAGAAGGACCTCATCGAGCAGTTTGTTGATTCGATTAATTCCTCGACTGACGTCGATGCCGATTGGCGGAAGTATATTGCCGAACAGAGCTCGCGCGAGCTGGCGGCAATCGTGGCGGAAGAACGTTTGGACAATGAGGCATGCCGCAAATATCTTGCACGAGCTTTCCGCGATGGCGATATAACTGATACAGGAACGGCAATTATCGACCTCATGCTGGACAAACCGTCCCGCTTTGCGCCCGAGGGCGAATATGCTGCTCGCAAATTCAGCATATTCGAGCGCCTAAAGGCCTTCTTCGAGCGCTTTAGCGGCGTTGGGCTTGAGTTCGAATAGAATTCGAATCACGTCCGGAGCTGCAACAGCCATAGTACGAAAGTACGAAAGTGGCCTCATGCTGCCGGTCTTGCGGGCATGATAGTGGCGCTTGGCCGCCGAAACACCCGCGTGCACGGCAGCCATGAGAAGTAGTGAAACAGGGGACGGGTTGGCGCTCCAAAATGCCTCATAAGGCGGAACGCCAACCTGTTACCCGATCCTGCCTGTCACGAACTCTTCCCCTGCCCAATTCTGGAACACCAACCCGTCCCCTGTTCCATGCCAGCGGTGCGCCTTCGCTGCGCCTCCACCGCATGTAGCCTATAATGTTCCTTGACCCGATAGTTTACTGTGGTAAAGTATCACGCATGTTCAGTGCTCAAGCACATATCTCGGCCGAGTTGCTTAACCAGGCGCCCATGTCGCGCCGCAACGATGCATACACGGCCATCTTCTTCTTTCGATACCTCTAGCACGCGGGTTTTTGAGTTTGCCGCACCCGCTTTGATGCATGCCTGCAAGGCTGCGAGCAGTACTTTTGCGCTGCTTTTGCACGCCTAGGCCATGCGTTTGCAGGTCCGGAATCCAGTTAGTCGTGTGCACCCTCCATTTCCCCATTGCGCTGTTCTGCCGAACAGCGCTGGGGCTGCCGCTGTGGCTACTTGTGGCACGTGCCCCAAGCCCTTGTGCATACCTCTGCGCGTATCAAAATACGTTTGGGCATGCGGCGGGCTTGTTGCACGCACCACAAGCACCCTCGCTGTCTTTGATTGGACCAGCGAGTGAGACAGTTTCTTTTCGTAGGTTATCAGGTGAAAAGGAAGAATTATGCTCTGGAAAATCTTGGTCATACTCGTATTCATCGCCGTTGTCATTGGGGTGGGTGTCTATACGCGGCGCTCAACGGCCAGCGTCGACGGCTTCATTCTGGGCGGGCGCAACGTCGGCCCCTGGCTTTCGGCGTTCGCATACGGAACCAGCTACTTCTCTGCTGTGGTCTTCATTGGCTACGCGGGCCAGTTCGGCTGGAAGTACGGCATGGCCGCCACCTGGGCGGGCATCGGCAACGCGCTGGTCGGCAGCTTGCTGGCTTGGTGGGTGCTGGGCCCCCGTACGCGCGAGGTCACACAGCGTTTGCGCGCCGCCACCATGCCCGAATTCTTCGGCAAGCGCTACCAGTCGAATGCGCTGCGCGTCGCGGCGGCGGTCATCATCTTCATCTTCCTTATCCCTTACACGGCCAGCGTCTACAACGGCCTTTCGCGCCTGTTTTCCATGGCGTTCGGCGTCCCGTACGAGGTCCTGGTCATAGGCATGGCAGTGGTCACCTGCATCTATGTGGTGCTTGGAGGATACATGGCCACGGTAGTGAACGACTTTCTGCAAGGCATCGTCATGCTGGTGGGCATTGTCGCAGTTATCGTGGCGGTGCTGCAGACCCACGGCGGCCTGGCGCAAAGCGTGGTGGAGCTTTCGCAGATCCAGGCAGAGGGCACTGCGCAGTTGGGGGTTTTCACCAGCTTCCTTGGGCCCGACTTCGCCAACCTTATGGGCGTAGTGGTCCTGACCAGCCTGGGCACGTGGGGCCTGCCGCAGATGGTGCAGAAGTTCTACGCCATCAAGTCCGGCCCGGCAATCAAGCAGGGCGCCATCATCTCCACGCTCTTCGCGTTCGTGGTGGCGGGCGGCAGCTACTTCCTGGGTGGATTCGGGCAGCTGTTCGGCGACCAGATTGCCTACACCGAAACCGGTGTCCCGGTCTACGATTCCATCGTTCCCACCATGCTCTCGAACCTGCCCGACGCGCTTATCGGACTTGTGGTTGTGCTCGTGCTTTCCGCATCCATGTCCACCCTTAGCTCGCTTGTGCTTACCTCAAGCTCCGTGCTTACGCTTGACCTGATCAAAGGCAACTTCGTGCGCGACATGAAGGAACAGGCGCAGATCCTGTGGATGCGCGCACTGCTGGTGGTGTTCGTGGCCATCTCTGCGGCGATCGCGCATTGCCAATACCCCAGCTCGGTGGCATGGATTGCCCAGCTCATGGGCATTTCCTGGGGCGCCATTGCCGGGTCGTTCCTAGGTCCGTTCCTCTGGGGCCTGTACTCCGACAAGATCTCGAAGGCATCCGTATGGGCTAGCTTCATCGTAGGCGTGGGGCTGACCACCTCCAACATGATCGCGGGTTTCGTGGGCACGCCGTTTATCGCCAGCCCCATCAACGCGGGCGCCATCGCCATGGTGGCGTCGCTGGTCATCGTTCCGCTGGTCAGCGCGATTACGCCTTCGGTTCCCTTTGCGGTCGACCCGCCTCATCCCGAAGGAGCCATCGACCGCGAATACGAGCGCGAGCTTGCCGACCAGGAGCGCTTCGACGCAGCCGAACCCCTGGAGCAACTATAGTTCCGGCGTTCTACGAACGCCGGAACGGGCCGCCGCTGTAGGCTGCGGACGCTTCGACCACCTGCGGGCATTCGTCTACTTCGCGTACTCTAGCCAACTGGAGTACGCTATAATTACCCCCACTGCTTGCAGGTGGATGGGTAAGAGGAGTTGAACATGGAGATCGTCGGAACCTTTTGGGCACTTGTGCCTCCTATCGTGGCAATCGTGCTGGCATTGGTCACTAAGGAGACCTACAGCAGCCTGTTCGTGGGTATCCTGGTAGGTGCCATCCTCCTTGCCGTGCAAGCGGGTGGTAACTTCTTCACGGACCTTTTCGACTTCATGATCTTAGGCAGCACGACCGGCGAAGACCCCGACGTCGGATTTATCGCGGCAATATCCGATTCTTGGAACGCGGGTATTTTCGTGTTTCTGGTCATGTTGGGCATCATGGTCGCGCTGGTCAACGCCTCTGGTAGCTCCGCAGCGTTCGGGCAATGGGCCGCCAAGCACGTGAAGTCGCGCGTGGGTGCGTTGCTTGCTACGTTCTTCCTGGGCATCCTGCTGTTCATCGACGACTACTTCAACTGCCTTACCGTTGGTGCGGTCATGCGCCCGGTCACCGACGAGCAGAAGATCAGCCGTGCGAAGCTCTCCTACATGATCGACGCCACGGCGGCTCCCATCTGCATGATCGCGCCCATCAGCTCCTGGGCGGCGGCCGTGTCCGCCACTGCCTCCGACCTGGATACCGGCATTACGGGCATTCAGTTGTTTATCCAGGCTATACCGTACAACTTCTACAGCCTGCTTACTATCGTGTTTGTGGTGGTCATTAGCATCATGGGCTTCGACTACGGCCCCATGGCCAAGGCAGAGCTCGAGGCCTACCGCAAAGAGCGCACCGGCAGTTTGGGCAACGAGGAAAATACCGAGGTCGCCCATGCGTC
>JAFUCW010000003.1 GCA_017459485.1 Eggerthellaceae bacterium
CGTACTGATTCGTAGTCAGTCCCTCTATCCAGCTGAGGTAAGGGCGCACTCAAACGGCGCTGCAAATGCAGCACCCGATATTTTGGCGGTTGCCGGGCCCCCTGTCAAGAAGTTTTTGCAGGTGATGGCGAAAACGGCGAAAATGCCGAGGATGGCGAACCCGGCGAAAGGGCGTGGCGGCAAAGGGCACCACGCCCGCCACGCCCGCCACGCCGCCGCAATGGAAGGGCCGCAGCAAGTCACCTTGCTGCGGCCCGGAGCGGCGTCGATGTTTCGCTGGCGACTATGCGGCAGCAGGGGCCGCGGCAGCATCCGCCATGGCCTTGAAGGACTCGGCGTTTTCCTGGACGAAGAGCCCGATGACGTCCTCCACCATCTTGCCGTCAGCATCAGCCGGGAACCCGGAGGGCATGAAGTAGGCGCAGGGACCGGCGTAGAAGGCGCCGATGTCTTCCCGGACGGGGGCGTAGCGGAATTCGATGTGGAAGGTCTCGGCAGGGGTGTCACCGCAGAAGGCGAAGTACTTGAAGCCATCGGTGGCATCGGCAGCCTCATAGACGTACATGGTGGGCCATTCCTCCTCCGTGTAATAGGAGCTGTAGGCCGCATTCATCTCTTCGCCGAAGTCGTACTTCGCAGCTTCCACCGGCACATAGTCATGGCTGAACACCCGGTTGCCGGCAGCATCGGTGCCGGAGATGGTGTTGCCCTGGATGGTGATGGTGGCAATGCCCTCGGTGAAGCCGCAGTGGAACAGGCTGTAGGTGGGATCTTCGGCAACCAGCTTGAGGGCATCCTCACCGTAGGCTTCGGCGGTGAACATGCTGATGATGGTCTGGCGCAGCATCTCCGCGGTGGCCTCATCCTCGACGCCCAGCTGCGTGCGGAACTGGTCGTACCACACCTGCTTGTTGGCCTCATCGCCCATCACATCGAACAGCGGGACGAAGGAGCCCTGGATCTGGGCGAGGAACTCGTCGGTGGGTGCGCTTGCCGGCTCCTCGGTGGCACCTTCGGCGGGCTCCACCGTATCGGCCGGCTGGGTGGCTTCGCTGGGGTCGGCGGGTTCGGCGGGCTCTTCGGCCTTGTTGCAGGCGCAGAGTCCCATGGCCAGTGCAAGGCAGAGGCCGGTGCTCGCCAGGGTGCGGGCGATCTTCTTCTGGCAATTGATCAACATGTGCGTTCTCTTTCGGTCGTGCCCTTTCCGTTGCGGAAAGGACGGTTTTACTGACAGCACGGCACTATAGCACTGATGACCGCCAATTAGTTAGACGAATTTAACTAATTTTCCCCACAGGCCATGTTTTTCGCGATTTTCCCTGATGAAACGCCGCTCGCCCCGATTCTGGACTCCACCAAAGACGCGAAAAAGCCCGGCTGCAGGAGCAGCCGGGCTTTTTCGTTCTTCTTGATTGCGTGCGACTACGCCTTTGTGTTTGAGCGTATAAGCGCGTACAAGTCGCGAAGCAGAAACTCCAACGTTTTCTTTGAGTGCACGCAGGACCTTTCGTCGATACAATGGAGACCGCGCTCAGGATTGACGAGACGAGCGTTCACAGGACACCCTCCTCCGCATATCCCCAGTGCTTCGCACGACAGGCATTCGTCGCTCTGTATAGGGATCAGGCTTGCCCATTCCTTCCAGAATGGATGTTCGTTTGCTAAAAAAGACTCGTCCCAAATATCGGTAACGTAATTCTCCGAGTCAGCCATCAGTCCTTGGCAAATACCGATTCTACCATCGGGAGAGAACAGAATCTGGCCGCCGGATGTTGCGCCGCAATCTGAAAAATGAATTCGCGAGTGCGCGAAAGCATTGAGCTTGCGCATAATACGATCTTCGTACACTCCCTGTTCCCTCAGAGCGAGAAATGAGTCGATTATGAATTGTGAAGCGGCTTCGTAGTATTCTTGCCCCCCCATTTCATCCTCGCGCTTGAGAAGTACGTTGTAGCCAAAACCTCGAATCCCATACCGTTGGATTAGTTTGACCATACTAGATAGGTCTTCAATGGTGTGTTCGGTTAAGGTTACTGACAACGAAGGAGGCTCTACCCCGAGGTGTTTGTAAGTCTCAAGAACACTTATTACTCGCTCAAAAGTTTCTTTCCCCGTTTTATCGACGCGCATCGAGTTTGCTTGCTCGGTAAAACCGTCAATCGAGATACTGACAGCAACCCCCAAAGAGTTTAGCGAAAGGATTCGCTCTTCGTTGAGAAGGGTCCCGTTAGTGATAACAGCGAGATTCGTGTTCTTGAATACAGGATGCTCATCGCTGAGTTCTTTGACTCGACGAGCAACATACTCCAACACGTCGAACTTCAGCAAAGGTTCACCGCCGAAGAAAATGATGTTCGGCTCATATTCAGTATAGTCTGTTTCAGAGTGTTCGAGCTGTCGCGCAAATACAAGAAGCGCTTGTTCCGCTACTTCGCTTGTCATATCCTTGTTCGCAGAGTTTCCTTGGCCGCACGTATCACTTCCGACAAAACAGTATTTACAGGCCAAGTTGCAATGTTCGCTCAAGATAAAGTAGGCAAGGTTAACGTCAGGCTTTGGAGCTCGTTTTCTTGCCCTGGCAATTACCTCATCGTCTTCCGCTTCGTAAGATAAGAGGATTTTCTTTTCGACCAGTTCGGTTTCAAGCTCTTCGGTGCATTCTCCTTCGCGAAATTGCTCGTAAACGCTCTTTTCCAGAAATACGGGCTTCATACGGAGAGCATGCCACAACGCGACATGCTCTCCGAGATCAAATGCATGAGCAAACTTAGATAATGCTCGCATGCTTAGAGATCCTTACCACATCAGTTCTTCGTAGTTGTCCTCTTCGTAAATTCCACACCTGCAATGGCAAGAGCAGTTGCAAGCGCACGAGCACAGGTGACGCCCCTTGGTGTCTTCCCCTACAGTCCCATACATCATTTGATACATGGCTACATCGAAATGAAGCATTGTGATACCCCTTTCAAGTCTTTGACCTGGTTCCTGCATCCCCTCCTTAAGGGGGACCCTTTAAAAACC
>JAFUCW010000336.1 GCA_017459485.1 Eggerthellaceae bacterium
CCAAGAGCCAAAGCGAATACTTTGCGTTCGCAGGGGCAGCGCGCTTTACCATTGTCGACCAGATGATTCGCGACTTCATGGCGCAGCAGGGACGCTGCAACGTGGTGAATGTCGGCTGCGGGCTGGAAACGTCGTACTTCCGCATTAAGCCCGCACCCGACGCAGCCGTTTTCTACGAAATGGACTTGCCCGACGTAATCGAGGCGCGCGAGCACGCGCTGGGCAGTGCCGAAAACGACATCCTGGTTCCTGGCGACATGTTCGACTTTGCATGGGCAGATTGCATCGACGCGAACCTCCCCACGTTCATTACTGTCATCGGCGTTTTCCAGTACTTCGACGAAGCGCGCGTGCTGGCGTTCTTGCAGGAGGCGGCCACGCGGTTCCCTGGAGCGCACGTCGTCTTCGACGCCATGACGTCGAAGGCCATCAAGTACGCCAACGACTACATCAAGAAGACGGGCAACGCAGACGCCCCTTTGGGCTTTTTCGTGGACGACGCCGCTGACCTTGCGGCCCGCGCTGGTGTCACTTTGCTCGAACAACGCCCCTTCTTCACCGAGGCCCGCAAGCTGAAAGGCCGCCTGAAGCTTTACACGCGCATCGCCATGAAAGTGGTGGACGAAGGCGCCCGCCGCGGCTTCCTTGTCCACCTGCAGCTTGGCTAGCACGACATCGCCCGAAAAGCCATGGACCCATTCATGACAACATACGGCGAAGCGGGTGCGCTGGATTGGCCGCGCATACGCAAGCTGTTCGTTATTGGTCTGTGTGCATCGCTGCTGACGTTCGTGGCTGACATGCTGCTTGGATGGGTGGACGGTTTGAATAGCACCGGCACCGTGCAGGGCATGGTTGCTGCCTATTCCAGCATTTCCGATACACGCATGGCTGCTTCTGCCCTCATGGGTCTAGTAGGCATCTTTCTTACTAGTTTGGCCTACTTCGGCGTCTATCGGTTGCTGGTGGCGGGTAAGTCGCGCCATGCGCATGCATTCCGTGCGGGTGTTATTGGCTATCTTGCCTTTGGAGCATGCGGGGTGCACGTGCCGTGCCTTATGGCGGTCTACGTCTACAAGCATATGGCCGTGCTTGACGCCCAGGCTGCGTGGGATGCCATGGTCCGCTTCGCCCTGTATTTCATGCTGCCTGCGTTTGTGCTGTTTGTCATCTTCGAATTCGTTATGGTAATTGCGCAAATACGTGGTTTCGCGGAAGGGGACACACCATACCCTAAATGGTGTGCGGTGCTCAATATCTACACGGGCATGCTGCTTGCCGTCATCATTTCTGCTATCGGGGGTGACACAGCCCTGTTCAATGGTATCTTTGCAGCCTGGATAAGCGCAGGTAATGTCCTCACGTTCGCCGGCCTTCTTGCCACTATGCCGCATGCAGCAAGGAAGCCTTAACGGTTGCATGAACCGATAAACGAAGGCGCTACGGATAGGTAGTGCGTACGCACTAGCATACTCATTTGAATTCGTTGTCTTGGGTGAACACGGGTGGCCACTAGGCAAAACAGGTGCTTTTCCTGCGCCATTCAGATCTTGCAAGCGGCACTTGTTGTCGTGACGAAATTCACCGAAGGACGCATGACTAAAGATGATACGCTTGCTTTGAAAAGTTGCATATTACAGCTATAATGACTATGAAAAGATGCAATACATCGATAAATTATGTCGGAAAGTTGTATTCATGGAGTGTAGTCAATGCTTAGACGCAAAATGTTCGACTATCTTCAAAACTGGAAGCGCTCGCATGGCCAGGAATGTCTTCTCGTAAATGGCGCGCGTCAGGTTGGGAAGTCCTTCATCGTCTCTGCATTTGGTCGTTCGTCATACGAAAACTACTTGGAAATCGATTTCTTGAAGCACCCAGAGTATCGCGGCATTTTTGAAGGGTCGCTTTCGGCCGACGATATCTTTTCGCGCATAACCCTGTACATGCCAGGCGTTCATATTGTTCCCGGCAAAACACTATTGTTCCTCGACGAGATTCAGGAATGCCCTGCAGCCCGGGCTTCGTTCAAGTATTTAGCCCAAGACGGCAGATGCGATGTTGTGGGGTCCGGCTCTTTGCTTGGGATACGTTTTCGCCAGCTTGACGATGCGCCGTCGCTGCCTGTTGGCTACGAACGGCAAGTAACCATGAGGCCACTCGACTTCGAAGAATTTCTTTGGGCGCTCGGTTACGATGGTTCTGCTCTCGATGTTTTGCTGGGGCTTTTTGGGGAACGGGAGCCAGTGCCTCAAGGTGCGAACGAGGCGATGATGCGCCATGTTCGTGAATACCTTGCCGTAGGTGGCATGCCTTCTGTAGTCAATGCCTTCGCGCCTACGAAAGACTATTCTTCGGCTCACGATGCACAGGTTGCGCTACATACGCTTTATCTTGATGATATTGCGCGCTATGCCACGCCCTCCGAGCGAGTGAAAGCGCGGGCATGCTACGAATCGCTGCCACGACAGCTTGCAAAGGAAAACACGAAGTTCCAGTATGCCGTGGTTGAGAAGCATGGGAGCGCGCGGAAATTCGATGGATCGGTCGATTGGCTTGCGGGCTCCGAAATGGTGCGTCGCTGCCAAGCGGTGTCCGCACCCGATTTTCCGTTGGCCTCCTACGAAGACAGCTCCCGTTTTCGCTTGTATGCAAACGACACGGGGTTGCTTATGGCCATGTTCGACTTTAGTATGAAGGCAGCCGTGGTAGAGAATACGCTTGCCGGGTCGATGAAGGGTGGCATTTACGAAAACCTGGTGGCATGCATGCTTGCCGCGCAGGAGGCACCATTGCGTTATTGGATGTCGAAGAGCGGCAATCGGGAAATTGAGTTCCTTGTGGATAGGGACGCATCCGTGGTGCCTATTGATGTGAAGGCATCCCGGGGTTCCAGCGTTTCACTTGACGAAATGTTGGAAAAGCCCAGAGTCAAGATTGGCTACAAACTCATAGATGGCAATGTCGGCCAGATAGGGAAGAAGGTCACCCTGCCAATCTATATGGCGATGTTCCTTATGCAGTAAAGGACTCTGTGCCAATTAGCTAAGGACTTCCATACCCTGCGACCAATTGGGGATAGGCGAATGCAGGGTATGGGTTATTCGTCTTCTCGCTTTCCTACGCGCAGAAATGCTCCTTAGCAAATTCCATGTCTTGGACAAGCTCCATGGTTCCCAGGTAAGTGCCATTCGTATCGCGCACGGCATGGTAGGTTACTAGCATGGTGCGACCATTCTTTTCCATCCAAACGGGAACCTGGTCGCGCGTGCCCGCACGGAAGTCGTCGATGATGGCGCGTACCATCGGTTCGATCTTGGGAGGATGGCACGAGAACACATCGCGGTCGATGGCCATGCCGG
>JAFUCW010000337.1 GCA_017459485.1 Eggerthellaceae bacterium
CTATCCTGGGTGCGCCCGATGTGCTTAGGCCTGCTCGAATATACTGACCACTTCGACGGGGTAGGTCTGAGGGACCAGGTCGACAGGCGTAGCCTTGGTCAGCTGGTAGCCGTTGGCGGCAAGGCGCGCAACGTCGCGTGCCCAGGTGGCAGGGTCGCACGAGACGTAGGCAAGCCGTTTTGGTCCTGCGGAGGCAATCGATTCGGCCACTCCTTCGGCAAGTCCGACGCGCGGCGGGTCGACCACGAGTGCGTCAAGCGGACCCAGGTCGGGAAGCTCGCGTGCCGAGTCTCCGCCCACAACGTCGACCCACAAGCCTGCCGATTCTGCATTGCGACGCAGGTCGCGCACGGCAGGCCCCAAGCTTTCCACCGCGACGACGTCGTCGCATCGCTCGGCCAAGGGCAGTGTGAAGGTGCCCACGCCGGAGTACAGGTCTGCCACGCGCATGCCGCTACGCACGTCGAGTCCTTCGAGCACAAGGCGCTGGAGGGTTTCTGCTTGGGAGGTGTTCACCTGGAAGAAGCTGGGAGCGCTGACCAGGTAGTCGAAGCCGCCCAGTTCCTCTGCCCAGTTGCCTGCGCCAAGGAGCACCTCGACGTTTTTGACCTTGCGCGCCGAACCCGGGTCGGCGACAACGCGCACGATGCTCGTGGTGGGAAGCGCAGACGAGATGGTCTTGGCTGCTGCAGAGCGGGGGAAGGGACCCGGGGACGTCCAAAGCGCAACCTCGCACGATTTGGTGCGCATGCTATGGCGCACGCCGATGCGAAAGAGGCCAAGATCGGAGGTCCCTTCAAGGTAGCGAAGCGCTCCCTGCAAAGCATGCGGGGCTTTCTCGAGTGCCCGGTGGCCCAGGGGACAGGAGGGAACAGGAACGACGTCGCTTGAACCGGGGGCATGAAATCCAAGCGTTAGCAGTCCGCGTGCGTCGCGTCCGCAGGCAAGCTCGAGCTTGTTGCGGTATCCAAGTTCCCGCTTGCCGTACGCGCACGATTCCACAAGACGTTCGGCCCGTTCCAGATCGGTCTTTCCGATGCGCGTGAGCGCGGAAAGAACCGACAGGCGTTTTTGCTCCACTTGGGTGTCGTAGGCTATGTGCTGCCAATGGCATCCACCGCACAGGGGAGCAAGCGGACAGGCCGGGGCAACGCGTGAAGGTCCCGCATCCAGCACTTCGACAAGTCGAGCCTGAGCGTATTTGGCCTTTTCGGACACTATCTCTGCGCGCACGGTGTCGCCTGGAGCGGTGCTGGGGACAAACACCGCGCGACCGTTTTCGTCGCGGCAGACGCCCGCTCCACCGTGCGCAAGGGAGTCGATGCGAAGCGTCGTGTGCGATGCAGTTGATGATTTGTCTGTATGGTCGATCGTCATTGGGTTGTTTGCGGTTTGTGATGGTACAAGAAGCTGCGTCCATAATAGCGTATAATTCCATGGGTTAAGCCCTCGTAGCTCAGGGGATAGAGCACTTGCCTCCGGAGCAAGGTGCCGCAGGTTCGAATCCTGCCGAGGGCGCCAGCATTGCAGCATAGTAGAAGGGACAAGGTATGGCTCTGTACACGCCGGAATATCAGCCGAACGGCAACGAGATCGCCGTGGTCAACACGTCGAAGGGCACGATTCGCGTGCAATTGGCGGGTGCCGATGCGCCTATCCATGTGGGCAACTTTGTCGAGTTGGCCCAGAAGGGCTTCTACAACAACCTGAAGTTCCATCGCTATGAACCGGGCTTCGTCATCCAAGGCGGCTGTCCCAACACGCGCGAGCTCGACTCCGACCAGGTGCGTGCTGCTGCCGGCAACCCTTATGCTGGCCTGGGGACGGGAGGTCCGGGCTACCACATCAAAGAGGAGTTCACGACCAACCCCCACAATTCCCACGAGGACGGCGCCCTTGCGATGGCGCGTTCCCAGGATCCGAACTCCGCCGGCTCCCAGTTCTATTTCTGCCTGGGTGCGCAGCATTTTCTTGACCCGAACTACACTGTGTTCGGCCAGGCCATAGAGGGAAAAGATGTTATCGCCCAACTGCGCGTGGGCGACGTGATCGAGTCAATCGAAATCGAGGGGATAGAAGCGTAAATGAACACCGAACTTTACAATGACGCTCAGAATGCGTATTCCTCAGGCGAGGTCGCAGGAGCGCTTGACCTGTTCACCCGATGCCTGCAGGACGCAGAGAACCCTCCTGCGGAGGGCGAATCGGGCCTGCTGTACCATCGCATTGGCAACTGCCTGATGAAGCTCAAGGACTACGACGAGGCCATTCATGCCTACACCCAGGCTACCGCCGACGCGTCCTACGAGGCTATCGGGCAGGTGAACTACAACCTGGGCAGCGCCTATGCTGCGCTTCGCGACTACGAAAACGCAGTCAAACATTTCGAGATTGCCGTGTCGGACCGTAACTACGACGCGCCCTACAAAGCCTACATCGGCATGGGCAAGGCGAACCTGAAGCTGGGCAATTCTGCGGAAGCCGGCAGCGCCTTCAGGGCGGCGGCCCTTGACGAGGCGAACCCCAATCCCGCGAATTCCCTGCTCAATTTGGGCATCTGTTTCATGGCGCTTGGCCGCCCAGCCGACGCGGTGCAGTCGTATGAAAGCGCTTTGCAGTTCTACATGGACGCAGAGACCAAAAACAAGCTCTATGCCAACCTGGGCCAGGCTTACACGGCGTCCGGGAAGATGGAGAAGGCGGTCGAGGCCTTCGAGAAGGCGCTTGCCGACAAGACCTACTTCCTCAACGACGCTGCTTCCGTCGACTACCAAACGGCGGTAGGCGCGGTCGCGCAGGGCACGGCGGAAATCAAGCCGGTAGGCGAAGGCGACTCGAATGCCGACACGAGCGGCCTTGACATCACGGCAGACGGAGCGCCGCTCTATCACGAGACCGACATGGAGGCAGCTGCAGGCGACCCGCACTATTTCGCCGACGACTACGAGGCGGACGACAACTATGCCAACGGCGGCGACCGCTTCTTCAACGCCTCTGATGAAGAGCTCGAGAAGTGGAGCCGCGGCGTGATGAAGCAGGATCGCAAGCGCCGCAACGTTGGACTGAAGATTCTTGTGGCCATTTTCGTCATTTTGCTGCTCGCTGCGTTGGCGGGCGTGTTCGCCTATACCCAGGGGTATGGATATCCCAGCCAGCAGACCGTCGTGCGCTCTCTGTTCACCGACAAGAACAATGCGGCTCACGACTCGTTTGCCGAAGAGATCGACTCTGCCACGGTGCAGACCATGCTCGATCCTGTGGTGACCGATCCCAACGTGCAGATCGACTCGGTCGAGCGCTCTATGAACACTTCGGTCGTCTACGCGACGGCTTCAACCCCGGAAGGTGGCCAGATCCACTATCGCGTGTCCCTGACGCGCGACGGCCTGGGGTGGCGCATGACCAACGTGGAATTGTATTTCCCTAGTCAGAATTAGGTGAGGAACTGACGCATGTCGTTTATGGATTGGTTCAATAGCGGGGCGACCGGCTATGACATGGCCATCGACCTGGGCACGGCGAACACGCTTGTGGCCATCACTGGCGAAGGCATCGTGATCAACGAGCCGAGCGTCGTCGCCATCGAGAAGAGCACGCACCGCGTTCTTGCCGTCGGGCACGAGGCGAAGAACATGATCAACCATACGCCCGAAGCGTTTTCGGCCGAGCATCCGCTGCACGACGGCGTGATCGCCGACTACGACGTGACCGAGGCGATGCTTTCCGCGTTCATCAACCGTGCTGCCCAGCGGAAATATCCCTGGCAGCCCAAGCCGCGCATTGTCGGGTGCATCCCTTGCGGCGCCACGAGCGTGGAGAAGCGCGCGGTGTTCGAGGCGACCATCCAGGCGGGTGCCCGGCAGGCGTACCTGATCGAAGAGCCCATGGCGGCGGCCATGGGTGCCGACCTTCCCGTGACCGAGCCCACTGGTTCGATGGTCGTCGACATCGGCGGCGGCACGACCGAGGTCGCCATCATCTCGTTGGGCGGCATCGTAACCAGTTCCAGCCTGCGCCTTGCCGGCAACCGCATGGACGAGGCCATTGCCATGTACTTGCGTGACCTGCTCGGAATAAAGATCGGCGAGCGCACGGCAGAGGTCATCAAGATCAAGATCGGTTCCATTCTGCCGTTTGAGGACGGGCGCGAGCGAGACATGATCATCTCCGGGCAGGATATGCTCTCTGAGCAACCGCGTGAGGTCACCATCCAGTCCGAGGACGTTCGCGCTTCTTTGCAGGCGCCCATCGACGAGATGGTTCTCCATATCAAAGGAACGTTCAAGAAGACCAATCCGGACTTGGCAAGCGACATCATCCAGAACGGCATTTTGCTTACGGGTGGCGGCGGATTGCTCTCCGGCCTGGACCGCTACTTGACCCAGCAGCTGGAAATTCCCGTTTGGGTGAGCGAGACCGCGCTTACCAACGTGGTTACCGGCTGCCTGAAGGTACTCGAGACCCCCACCGCCTTGAAGCAGACGCTCATGCGGTCGCGGTAGGGGGCAATGGAGAGGCTTTTGGCCCCCCGTTTCGGACAAAGCATTCACGTGCAACGGCCTGGTGTGGTGCTGGGCATCTTGCTTGTGCTGTCTCTTGTTTGCGTGACGATGTATGCGCGCGAAGGTGACGACGGCGCCATCCACTCCCTCCAAAGCGCTGTCTCGGGCATCTTCGTTCCTCTGAAGGCGGCGTCGGGAGGCGTTTCCGCTGCGGAGCAGAGCATCTCCGATCGCGTTACCGATGCGCAGGCGGATCCGAATTCGTTGACCGCCTTGCGCGAGCAGAACGAGCAGCTGCGTCAGAGGGCTTCTGCACTCGAAGAGTATCGTCTGGAGGCAGAGCGCCTCGAAGGGCTGCTCGAGATGCGTACGACCTATCAGGCACAGGGGGTTCCCGCCCGTGTTCTGTCGCGTTCGACTGATGCGTGGAACCAGGTGGTGACCATAGATGCGGGGGCTGTCGAAGGCGTTCGGGCGGGTTTGCCCGTCATGGGCCCGTCGGGTCTGGTTGGCCAGGTTGTATCGACTTCCGACCACGCAAGTGACGTGCGGCTTCTCCGCGACTCTAGCTCGGGTGTGGCAGTCATCATCCAGTCGAGCCGCGAAGAGGGTATCGTGCACGGGTCCATCGAGGGGCTGCTCTACCTCGACGACATCTCCGACGAGGTCGAAGTCAACCCTGGGGACGTCCTGATCACGTCGGGCTTGGGTGGTGGCTACTTCCGTGGAATCATGGTGGGCACGGTCCTCAAGGTCGAAGGAGAGGCCGGTGCCACTACGCGCAAGATCATCGTGGATGCAAACGAAAGCGCAGACCCGCTCGAAGAAGTGTACGTGGTCACGTCGATGACATCCAAGCTGGCAGAGCCGGAGAAGGACCTCAACGACACGTCTGGCTCCGGCACTGCCGGCAGCGACGCCCTTGCAGGGTACGCCGACCTTGACGGCGATGGGGTCGCCGAGACGTACGTGGGCGGCGAGACATCGAATGGCTACGGATACGATGCGTATGGAACGGGGGCGTACTAGCATGGGCGGCCGGGTTGGCATTGCCGCGATAGGTGCCCTGCTTGCCCTCGTGCTGCAGGTGGTGCTTGCACCCAACATCGCAATTATGGGTACCATGCCCCATTTCGTCATTGCCTACACTATGGTCGTCTCGCTCCTTGTGCCGGGGACGCCCGCATACGTAGTCGCGTTTTGCCTTGGCATGGCAAGCGACCTGCTTGGATATGGGCCTGTGGGCGCGTTGCCGTTCATCTTGCTTATTATGGCTTTTGCCATCGGTCGCGCTGAGTCTGCGTTCGGCAACGGCACGGTTTTCGTCTCGTGCTCCATCCTTGTCGTGTTCGTCATTCTTGCCCATTTCCTCCATGCTGCGTTCATGGTGGCGATGACGTCGACCTATTCGGCATCCGAGGCGTTTCTTCTGATAGCGATACCACAAAGCCTCTATGATTCCGTTTTGGCAGTGATCATGTACATCGCGCTTCGCCGCATGTTTTCTCCGAGTCCCTCTCCAGGTGGAATCGGATCGTCCGGGTTGCGCTTGAGGTAGGGCGGTTGCGTCATGCTGTTCGCCGTTATCGCAAGCATAGCTACGCTGCTCGTGCTCACCGTTGTGGTGCTTGTCGTGGTGCGCTTCGTGCGCAAAAGGGGGGCGTCGCAGATCAAGCCCTCTCATAAGGTGAATGCCATCGAAACGGTGGGCGTGTCCGCCAATGCCCCTTCGAACAACCTTACCGGTTCCGGTCCGCTGCAAGTGGATACCGAACAGCGGGTGCATGGTTCGGCCGCAGAGGCGCTGCGTGGGCGGTTCGTTGCGGTAGGCGTGTTCGCTGCAGCGGTCTTCGGGTCCCTTTCTGCAAAGCTGTGGAGCATGCAAGTCATGCAGCAAGAGGAGTTCGCGCGCAAGGCGCAGGAAAACCTATTCGCGACCGTCTACACGCCAGCTCCGCGCGGTCAGATCTTCGACTTCGGCGACAAGGTGCTGGTAAAGAACCGCTCTTCGTTCACCGTTCTTGCCGACGCGGAGACCGTCGACAACCGCGATGCGGTCACGCGTCTTTCCGCATTGCTGGGCATTCCCGCGCCCATTGTGCGACAGCGCATCCTCAACGCCAGCTCGGGTGCGCAGTCAAGGCGCATCGTGGCGACTGACGCAAGCCTGAGAAACGTTGCGTTCATCAGCGAGCATCCCGATGCGTTTCCAGGTGTGACATGCGAAAACCGTACAAGCCGCACCTACCCTTATGGCACGCTTGCCGCCCATGTGCTTGGATACACCGGCACGGTTTCGGAAGAGGAGCTGAAAAACGTCCCCGAAGGGCGCAACGTCATCTCCGGAGACATCGTGGGCAAGAACGGCGCAGAAGAGGCGTTCGACGCGGTGCTGTCCGGGGACCATGGGACGCGCACGATGCTTACGGACGCGTCGGGCAACATCCTGCAGGTCCTTTCCGAAACCGACCCCATCTACGGCAACGACATCTACTTGACCATCAAGGGCGCGGTGCAGCGGGTCGCAGACGAAACATGCGCGAACTACATCGTCGGCGGGGTGGGCACGGCGGCATCCATCGTGTGCCTTGATGCGCGCGACGGAAGCGTGGTCGCCATCTCCAACTACCCGACATACGCGCCCGAGAGCTTCATCGGGGGCATTTCCGCCGACACGTGGCAGGAATTCAACACCGAAGAGTCGCACTATCCACTCATGAACCGGGCGATCGCAGGCACGTACCCTGCTGCGTCCACATTCAAGGCCTTCACGGCAATGGCGGGCCTGGAACGTCGCGTCATCGACGACAAGAGCGAGTCGGAATGCACGGGCATGTGGACCGGGTTCGGCGAAGAGTTCCCTCAGGGATGCTGGGTGTGGCCTGGCGGCGCCCATGGCAAGCAGGACGTGGTCGATGCGATCGCCAACTCGTGCGACGTGTTTTTCTACGACATGGGCAAGGGGTTCTACGACCGCATCGGCGAACTGGGCGATACCGCCATGCAGGACTATGTTGCCGAATACGGCTTCGGCCGCCAGATGGGCATCGACCTATACGGAGAGGCGTCTGGGCGCGTACCTACTCCCGAATGGAAGGCGGAATACTTCAAGGACGCGCCCGAAGAGGCCGCATGGCTTCCCGGCGACTATACGAACATGGTCATCGGCCAGGGATACGTGCTAGCCACGCCCCTTCAGATTGCCGCTGGCTACTGCGGGATTGCCACGGGCAAAATCTACAAACCCCATATTCTGCGCGAGGTGCGCAATTCACTGGGCCAGGTGGTCGTAAAATACGAACCTGAGGTGCTCTACGAACCTGAAATGGACGAGAAGAACATCGGCTTGGTGCGCAAGGGGCTGCGCGAGGTGATGACCGTCAACAACTACGACCGCTTCGTCTATGGCGTGAACTACGAGGTGGCAGGCAAGACGGGAACTGCGGAAGTGTTCGGTAAGCAGGACTACAGTCTGTTCGCCTGCTATGCGCCCTACGACGATCCGAAGTACGTGGTCGTGTGCGTGTGCGAGGAGGGGCCGACCACGATCACCTCCGCCATCCCGATGGCGACCGAGGTGCTCATGGCGGCCATGGACTACGACTCGGGCGAGTTGAGCAAGGACTTCGAGCCCACGCGCTGGACCACGCAGGCCGCCGACCCCGACTTGCTTGCAAAGAAACTCGAAGAGGCAAGCAACGCTCAGGTCACCGATGCGGCGGTCAACGTTTGGGACGCAAGCAGCTGGACGTAGGGGAGAGGAGGCGAACATGGCAGAGCAAGTTGCGCAGATCGACAGCGTCATTGCGTCGGATGCGGGAGACGCCACTGGCAAGCGTCCACGCCGCTTCACGTATTTCAACCTGCCGTTTTTGGCCATTGTCGGCATCTTGTCCTTCTATGGGCTTGCCATCGTCTACTCTGCGGTCCACGGCAACGAAGACTACAGCTTCTCTCGCCAGGCAGTCGGCGTGGTGGTGGGCGCCGTTCTCATGTTCGTCATCTTCCGCGTGGACTACCGTCATCTTTCGCACTACTTGTGGCTGTTCCTGGGGATTAACGTCGTGCTCATCTTGCTGCCTCACGTGCCAGGCATCGGCGTGAACACGATGGGCGCGACCTCGTGGGTGAAGATCGGCCCTCTTCCCCAGTTGCAACCGGGAGAGTTCGCCAAGGTTACGGTTATCCTCCTGGACGCAGCCGTCGTCGCGCGCTACGGCGGCAGGTTGAATTCCCCCAAGGACTTCCTCAAGTCCTTGGGCATCATGCTTGTGCCTTTCGTGTGCATCATGACTCAGCCCGACTTGGGCACGGGCCTGGTTTACATCTTCATCGCAGGCATTGCCTTGGTGGTGGGCGGAGCCAAGCCGAAGTTCATCTTGATCTTGGTGGGTGTTGCGGCAGGCGGCATTGTGGCGCTGTTCACGCTCGACCCCCTTTTGGACTCTGCCATGGGGCACGATGTGCTCCTCAAGGAATACCAACGCGCGCGCCTTCTGGTGTTCCTGGACAACAGCTACGATCCCACCGGCGACGGGTACAACCTCCAGCAGGCCCAGATAGCCATTGGCAGCGGGGGGCTGTTCGGGAAAGGATACATGACTGCCACACAATCCACGCTGGGCTACCGTCCCGAGGCGCCGACCGACTTCATCTTCTGCGTTCTTGCCGAAGAACTCGGTTTTTTCGGGTGCATGCTGCTTCTGGGCATGTACATTGCTCTGTTGTTGATTTGTTTTCATATCGCATTCAACGCTGCAGATTTGTTTGGTACCGTTATTGTGATGTGCACGGCGGGCATGTGGCTGTTCCAGATTCTAGAGAATATTGGCATGACGTGCGGCCTTATGCCTATTACAGGCATTCCGCTGCCCTTCGTCAGCTACGGTTCGTCGTTTATGGTAGTTAATTTCGTGTTGCTTGGCGCGGTGGGGTCGGTATGGGCCCACAGCGTTCGATAGGAAGGAGTAGGCGTGGCTGGCTTGCCTATAGACATCAAAGACATGCTTGAGACATTCGGCGATATCGATTCTGCACGCCAAAAGGCGGTTTCGGTCGCGCTTTTCCTTGATGCCTCTGCTCCTGACGAGTTGCTCGATTTCGCTAAGAAAAGCTTCGCGACGACAGCAGCGAACGCGCGCGTGGTCATTTCGTACTACGAAAGCTCCCAGCAGCACATTCCCTACGGCTGCGACCTTACCGTTGTCGTTGCGGGTTTTTCCGAGCATACGGGGCCCCTGGCGGCAAACCTGCGCGCGTCTGGGACGCCGGTCCTTGTGCTGACCACGATGCCCGACATTGTCACTGAAATAGCAAAGCGCGTGGGTGCGTCGCTTCTCGAAGGTGACCTTGTCGCGCCGGAAGAGGGCGCCATGCCCGACGCTTTGCCCGAAAGCTCGGAATACTACCGCGAACCGTATCCGATAGACGAGCATCGCGAGGAGGTCATGCGCAACTCGATGGGCACGTGGGTTGGAGACGTGTTCACCGAAAAGAAGCTCGCGTTCGCGCTGTGCTTCCCCTTTGTGCGCAAGCCGCTTGCGCTTGACGCAGTGAAGGCGACGAGCATCCAGAACGCGGCGGTGGGTGCGGTCGTCATCATTCCTGGCGCCGACATGCCGGTCATGACCGCCAACCAGGCGAAGA
>JAFUCW010000338.1 GCA_017459485.1 Eggerthellaceae bacterium
GCCCTGTGCGGGCAGAAGCGCTCGGTCCTGCTGCTGGCCGACGGCACCAACAGCTCCAACGCCACCGCGGTGGTCTCGGCCAACAAATCCGCGCTGAAGCACGGCTACGTCTTCGGCGGCCCGGTGGCCGTGCCCCAGGCAACCTACGACGCGCTCGACGCCGCGTCACGGTAGGCCGGTTAGACAAACGCGTCACGACGGAGCGCGGCCTTTCGGAGCCGCGCTCAACATGTACGGAGCGTGCACAGGCGGTGCATCCCTTCAGGACCTTGCTACAATTTGCGTCTCCGCCGTGCCTGTTGCCGCTTACAACAGTTTCGTGCAGGCCACCGGCAAGCAGCCCCAGAGGAGGCACCGGGGCCTTTCCGAATTAGATACTTAGCAACAACGGCCGGGCGTCCAGTCCGGCTGTTGTGCATAGGCAGCTGCAGGCGCCGCTCTAAAAGGGTCAGGTCAAATTGTGCATAACCGTTTAAGGCTCCGACCTTGGTATGCTTTCGAATCCGCATCCGCTAGAACGCGAACAGGTCATCGGCGACGATTTCCGATTGGACGCTGCTCCAGTATGCGCTGCGCTTGACGCCATGCGGCGTGACCATGGTCAGGTGCAGTGCATTCTTCGTGCTCGTCTCGTTTGCGAAGGCGGTAAGCTTATGTCGAAGCGCAGCATCGTAGGATTTGGAGATCGCGAACTGGTCGTGGGAGTACTTCATCTCGCATAGGTTCACGATTCCGTCGGCCCGATCGAGCACCAGGTCGACCTGAGCCCCGGGATCGCTTTTCCTGCTGCGCCACGCGAAGGTGTTTACGGAGACTCCCTGCACGCCGAGCGCGGCGAGAATCTGGCGGGTGTGCAGCAGGCAGAGCAGCTCGAAGGCCCTTCCGGTCCACGAGCGCACGCGTGCACTGTGGAGATTGGAACTCCACCATGTTTCGTCCGTGCTGTCTTCGACGAAGCGGATCCAGAACAGCGCGAATGGGTCGATAAGCTGGTAGAGGCACTCGTTTTTCGGGGTTGTGAAGTCGCGGTAGCGGCGGATGAAGCCGCAGGACTCGAGCTCTTCCAAGGCCGAGCTTAGCGTTCCGCCGTCTGCTATGTCCACGTCCGTTACAAGCGCCGCCCTGCTCACACCTTCTTGCCGTTTGGCCAGCGCCCTCACGATGCTTTCGTGGTGCTGGGAGTGTTTGAACAGCGAATTGAACAACCGGGCGAACTCGTCGTGCAGCTGCCCGTTGCGGTAGAAGCAGAGCCTGTCGATGTTCTGCGCCAGGCCCAAGCGCTTGTCAAGGAGTTCCCAATAGTAGGGCACCCCGCCGAAAGCCATATACGCCTCCATCGTTTCGTTGCGCGAGAGCACGACACCGTTTTCGCTATTGAGTTTCTCGCACTCCGCTAGGCTGAAGGGCTCGAGCTGAATGCGGCACGTGACGCGGTTGTGGAGTCCTCCTCTGCTGGCAAGCAGGTTCTTGGCCATCCAGGACGTGGCCGATCCGCACGCGATTAGGACGACGTCGTTGCGCGCGGATGCCCAGCTGTTCCAGAAGAACTCGAGCGCTGGCAGAAAGCGCGACCTGGCGGTGTCGAGCCATGGCATCTCGTCGATGAAGACCACGATTTTGCCGCTCGTTGCGTCGCGCACTATTCCATCGGATTCGAGTAGGACACGCAGTTGCTCGAAGGCATCCATCCAGCTGTGTGCGATGCCCTCGCCGCCATAACGACGGATGGTGGCGTTGAAGGACTCGATCTGGTCCTTCATGTTGCCGCCTGCTACTCCAGTGGCATAGAACGCGAATTCGTTGTTGAAATGCGCCCGGACAAGGTGCGTCTTTCCTATTCTCCGTCTGCCGGTGACTACGATGAATTCCGATCTGGGGGAGTCGAGCATCCTTTGAAGCTCACGCTGCTCCGCTTTTCTGCCGATTATTCTCATAGAACTCCCATATAAATAGCGAAACTGCCAATTACAAATCAAAAAATCGCTGAATATAATAACATAATTGATTATAATTAGCGAAAATTTGTAATACGCTCTTTTCCTTTTACGCTGGCGCGCGGATGGGTTCCTGCCGAATCGCGTTTGCTCAGGTCGGCAGAATTTGCTTGGCCGAATCGCATCCCCCAACCGCCTCAAAGTGGCTTTTTCATGCACGAACGGCATCTTTGCTCGCTGAGGTATCGCTCAGTGACTTTGCA
>JAFUCW010000339.1 GCA_017459485.1 Eggerthellaceae bacterium
ATGTCAACCTGCCTATCTGTCACTGGAAGGGGCAGCCCCGCTGCAACACGGACGCGCCCTCCTTTTACCCCACATGGTATTGTATCGCGAACAGGTAGAAACGAAGCATCCCGCCTGGGGCGCCTGGAGCACCTGAGGCGCATGCGATACAATGCACCTGGCTCATTGTATCGTTCCAAGCTTGTTGACCAGCTCGTCGACGTCCGCCTTGGCGCACACCAACGGCGGAAGGAAGCGAAGCGTGGTCGGCCCGGTCGCGTTAATCAAAAGCCCCAGATCCTGGGCGGCGGCAACCACATCCGGAGCCGACATGCCCTCTGCAAGCTCGGCACCGACCATCAATCCGCGACCGCGCACTTCCGTCACATACGGGAGCTTGGAGAGCTCTTGCTGCAGATAGGCCCCGACCTCCTGGACGTTTTGGGCGATTCCCTCGCTTTCTATGGTGTCGAGCACCGCACCTGCGGCAGCTATCGCCAGGTTGCTGCCTCCAAACGTCGTGCCATGCGTGCCCGGCTCGAAGCTGTCGGCGACGGACGCATGGGCAGTGCACGCCCCCATGGGGAACCCGCCGCCGATGCCTTTGGCAATCGCCGCGATGTCTACCTGAACACTGAAATGCTGGAACGCGAACGGCTTGCCTGTGCGGAACACGCCCGTCTGCACTTCGTCGCATATGAGCAACCCGCCATTTGCGTGGACGAGCTCGTCGGCCAGCTCAAGGAACTCCGCCGTGCAGGGGTGGACACCCGATTCGCCCTGGATGACTTCGACCATCACGGCGCACACCTGGTTCGGATGCGCATCGAACGCTGCACGAAGGGCGTCAGTGTCGTTGATGGGCACATGCACGAAGCCTTCAGGCATGGGCGCGAAAAGCTCCTGCTTGACTGGCTGGGCCGTCGCGGCAAGTGTCTCCATGGTGCGCCCATGGAAGCTGCCGTTAAGCGTGATGATGACGTTTCCGCCATGACTGTGCTTCTTCGACCAGAGGCGCGCAAGCTTCATGGCGCACTCGTTGGCTTCGGCGCCGGAGTTCATGAAGAACGTCTTCCAACTTTGCCCGTCGGGCGTCTGCCCCAGCAGACCCGACAGCCGCTTGGCAAGCTGGCCACGCTGCTCGATGTAGTAATAGTTGCCTACGTGGACAAGGCGCGCCGCCTGGTCCTGGATTGCCGAGACGAGCGCAGGATGGCAATGACCGATGCTCACGCACCCGATTCCCGCAAGGAAATCCAGGTATTCGGCACCTTCGCTGTCGCGCAAGCGCATGCCGCGACCCTCGACCAAACACACGCTCTTGCGTGCGAACGTGGGCATCAGATACTCGTTTTCAAGGTCGAATTGCTGCTGGTAGCTCATCGTTTCTCCAACCTACTCCATGTTCACGAGCAGTTTGCTCGCCAACGTCGAAAGGCTTTTCTTGCCGCCGGCGCTCGAGTCGCCCTCGCCGTAGATCATCGTTCCGATGCCGGTGTCGGTCAGAAGCTCGAGCAGGAGCGCGTGCGGCGTCGTGCCGTTGATCACGAACGCGCGAGGTACGCCCGCGTCCACTGCGGCTATGCAACTTTCCAACTTCGGAATCATGCCCGAAGAAGCCGTGCCGTCGTCAATCATGGCCTGGGCTTCGTCGCGCGTCATCTTAGAAATGAGCGAGCCCTTGTCTTCGAAGTCGAGGTAGATGCCGTCCACGTCGGTCAGAAACACCGTCTTGTACGCCCCGATAGCGCGCGCCACCTGGCCTGCCGCCACGTCGGCGTTGATGTTGTAGCAGCCGCCGTCTTCCCCAAGCGCCACCGTGGCGAGCACGGGAATGAAGTCGTCGGCAATCAGCTTGTGGAGCAATTCGGTGTTCACGTAGGTCACGCGACCGACACGGCCGAGCTCGGGGTCAAGCTGTTCGGCGACCAGCGTGCCGCCGTCGTTGCCCGAAATGCCCACCGCAAGGTTGCCGTGCTTGTTCAAGTCGCGCACCAGGTCCTGGTTCACCTGCCCCACAAGCACCATCTTCACCACTTCCATGGCGGCGTCGGTGGTCACGCGCAGACCGTTCTTGAACTCGACGGGAATCTCGTAGCGCGCAAACGCCTCGTTGATGGCGCTGCCCCCTCCGTGCACGATGACCGGATTCAGCCCGATCAGCTTAAGCAGCACGATGTCGCTCATGACACTCGAGCGCAGGTCGGGGTCGACCATGGCCGACCCGCCGTACTTGATGACCACAGTGCGTCCGGTCGCCGTCTTGATCCATGGCAGCGCCTCCGCCAAAATGTCCGCCTGGGCAGACAGGTTGGCGTTGGCAGGGATGTCGTCTTTTTTGAAAATCATGTCCGGTAATCTCCGTTGATCGTAATGTATTCATGCGTCATGTCGCACGTCCAGATCTGAGTGCTGCACTCCCCTGCGCCCAAGTTCACTTCGATGGGAATTTCGGGCTCCTCGAATCGGGCAAGCGCTTCATCTTCGGAAAACTCGACGGGAAGACCACTGCGCATGACAGGTATGCCCATGATGTCGATGTCGACGCTGGCCTGGTCGAACGACGCTCCGCTCTTGCCGACCGCCGCAGCGATGCGCCCCCAATTGGCGTCGCGCCCGGCGATAGCCGTCTTCACAAGCGGTGAGTTTGCGATTGCTCTTGCAGCCAAGTCGGCGTCGGCGTCGCTTGCCGCACCCTCGACCGCCACAGTCACCAAACGCGTGGCTCCTTCCCCGTCGATGGCAATCAGGCGGGCAAGGTCTTCGCACACCGCGCGCAGCACATCGCAAAACTCAGTGTACGCCTGCCCCTCCGACACGGGCTCCATCCCTTCCGGGGCGGCAGCGCCGCTGGCAAGCAGCAGACACGTGTCGTTGGTGGACGTGTCCGAATCCACCGTCACCTTGTTGAAGCTTTCCGCCACAGCCGCAGTGAGCGCCGCATGGGCCGCAGGGCCGGCAACAGGGAAGTCGGTGGTCAGAAGCGCGATCATCGTCGCCATGTTCGGCATGATCATACCGCTGCCCTTGCAGCAACCGCCCACGGTGAACGTGGAGCCCCAACATGCGGGGTCGTTGCTTTTCCAAGAATAGGTGACCTCTTTGGGCATCGTGTCGGTGGTCATGATGGCACATGCGGCGTCATGGGCTGCCTGGGGCATGTCCGAAGCATGCTCATGCGCCCTGGCAAGATGCTGCTCGAACGGGTCGAGGGACAGCTGCTTGCCGATGACGCCCGTGGATGCCACGAGCACGTCGTCTTCGGCGCACCCGATTGCCTCTGCCGCTATACGCGCAGTTCCCAGGGCTGCGTCGAGTCCGTCTACGCCAGTGGCTGCGTTCGCAATGCCGGAGTTGACCACCACCGCACGTGCGGTCCCGTACCCAACTCCGCCAAGGCGTTCGCGGCACATCTGCACAGGTGCTGCGCAAAACACATTCATGGTGAACACGCCCGCCGCAACGCACACGTCGTTGCCCTCGAGCAGAGCAAGGTCAAGGCGATTCGGGTCGTGGCGAAACCCAGCGTGCACGCCGGACGCCTTGAAGCCAAGGGGTGCGACGAGGGCACCCTTCTGGTAAGGAGATCTGGTTAGATTCATCGCACAACCTCCTACACCGGGTTGGCCATATGGTCCAAGCCCGCATCTTCGGGCAAACCGAACACGATATTGGCGCACTGCACTGCCTGCGCCGCGGCACCTTTGCACAGATTGTCGATGGCGCACGTTGCCGCAAGCGTGCGCGTGCGCGGATCGAAGGCAAGGCCCACATGCGCCCTGTTGCTTCCGGCAACGCTTGCCGTCTGCGGTTGCACGCCCGGGTCGAGCACGCACACGAAGGGGCTGCCCGCGTAGAACGAACGATAGTACGCAATGGCGTCGTCAATGTTGAAGTTCGCAGCGGCACTGCTGGTCAGATGCATTGTCACTGTGGAAAGCAACCCACGAGCAAGGGGAGCCAGATGCGGTATGAACAGCACCTGGCCGGGAAGCCCAAGGATCTGCTCGATCTCGGGCGTGTGCCTATGCGTTCCCACGCCATATGCTTCGACGTTTTCGTTCGCATGGCAGAAATGCGTGCGCTCGCTTGCAGAGCGACCTGCGCCGGTCACTCCCGAAATCGCTTGCACCATAACAGCGCCTTCCGCCCAGCCGGCAGACACCGCTGGGTAAGCAGCCAGCGAAGTGGCCGTCGGGTAGCATCCTGCGCACGCCACCAATGCGGGCACCCCTTCCGCCAAGCGCCCGGCGGCGTCGTCCAGCTCTGCATGCGTAATCTCCGGCAGGCCGAACGCCGTCTGAGCAAGCAGTTCGGGGGAAGCGTGCTCGACCCCATACCACTGCTCGTATACGGCAGCGTCCTTCAAGCGGTAGTCCGCAGAAAGGTCGAACACCGAAACGCCCGCCTCGAGCAACCTGGGCACGACCGCCATCGCCGCCTTGTGCGGCACAGCAAGAAACACCGCCTTGCTCGCCTTCACCTCCGCGCAGTCATGCGCGGAAAAGACCAAGTCGCTCACTCCTTCGAAGGCAGGATACACTGCAGAAAGCAGCTTTCCCGCATCGGAGTCGGACGTTAGCGCAACAAGATTGAACTCGGGATGCTCAAGCAAGCGTCGGACAAGCTCCACCCCCGCATAACCAGCTGCGCCAACAACGGAAACATCAATCGCCATACTCAAACACCTCCTGAAATCGGTCACTCTTCAGCCATCAATGGCAAAGAGTAAGGATACACCCTCACCTGCGGTTTTTGGGAATAGTGCACGCGAATGTCACAGGTGGCCGAAAAGTCAGCGATTGGTCGTGTGCCGGTACGTGGGAATAACTTCTTCGAGAATAGCGATTGCCTCTTCGTCCGTGGCATGTATGGCCGACTCGAGCTCAACAAGCTTATGCTCGAACTCGTCGTAGGCAACATCGACGCCCTTCGACACCATGATCGATCGATTTTCGGTGGGAAGCGTGGACTCCTCGTCCATGAGAAGCTCTTCGTACATCTTCTCGCCTTCGCGCAGACCGGTGAATTCGATCTTGATGTCCACGTCGGGCTCATGGCCCGAAAGCTTGATCAAGCTCTTGGCAAGTTCGATGATCTTGACCGGGCGGCCCATGTCAAGGATGAAAATCTCTCCCCCTTCGCAAGGCCGCCTGCCTGGATGACCAGACGCGATGCTTCGGGCACCGTCATGAAGTACCGTTCTATGTTGGGGTCGGTGACCGTCACCGGGCCGCCTGCCGCAATCTGCTTCTTGAAGATGGGGATGACGCTTCCGTTGAACCCAAGCACGTTGCCGAACCGCACCGCCGAATAGATGCAGGAGGATTTGCGCGCATAGCACTGCACCACCATTTCGCCCATGCGCTTGGTGGCCCCCATAACGCTGGTGGGATTGACCGCCTTGTCCGTCGAAATGAAGATGAAGCGCTTGCACCCATGCTCGTCGGCAAGCCGCACCGTATTGAGCGTGCCGAACACATTGTTCTGCAGCGCCTCGCGCGGGCACACCTCCATGAGAGGCACGTGCTTGTGCGCAGCCGCATGGAATACCACGCCGGGCTCGTGCTTGTCGAACACATCGCCCAGGCGAGCGATGTCGCATACGCTTCCGATCTCTATGACCACTTCGATGTCACTGTAGAGCGAAGTGAGCTCGTTGCGCAGCAGGTAGGCGTCGTTTTCGTACATGTCGAAAATGACGATCTTGCGCGGAGCCACCGTGCACAACTGCCGACAAAGCTCCGAACCGATGGATCCGCCGCCTCCCGTGACCAGCACCACTTCACCAGCGATATAGCCGGAAACCGAACGCGTGTTGAGCATGACCTCTTCGCGCCCCAGCAGGTCGGCCACGTCGACGTCGCGCAACGCCACGTCGTCGAGTTCGTCAATGCGCAGTTCGCGCACGTTGGGCAAGGTCCTCAGCTTGCATCCGGTACGCGTGCACATGTCGTAGATCTTGCGGCGCTCTTCAAGCGTCGCAGAAGGAATGGCCACGACGATCTGCTCTATGTCGTAGGTTTCGGCAATGGTTTGGATATCTTCGCTGCCGCCCACCACTTTCACGCCATGGATACGCGACCCTTGCTTTTCGGGATTGTCGTCGGTTGCCACCACGGGCAGGCCCGGCATGAGGGGGTCCTTGGTGACCATGCGGTTGATGACCAAAGACCCTGTCTCGCCCGCGCCTACCACAAGCGTGCGCAGGCGCTTCGAAGAATCGGACGAGCCGACGCCTCGGCCCCTTGTACGCAGGACGCGAAACAAGCCACGCACGACTCCACACATGAGCATGAACAGCAACCAGGCAACCACGAACACGCGGATGGGCAGGCGCACGCCGATAACCCAAAGGAACACCGCGCCGCCGAGCGTGGAAAGAAGAGTAGCCAGCATAAGCTTGACCGCCTCGTCCACACTCGCATATTCCCATAGGTTGTTGTACAGGTGGAACAGCCCCAGCACGGCAACGTTGACCAGCGAAAGGATGCCGAGCGTGAAGAAAATCTCGTTATTGACGAACACTTCGCGCACCACGCCCGTAAGGACAGAGGCTGCGTAATAGGCAAGATACGTCGCCACAAGGTCAAAGGCGATA
>JAFUCW010000340.1 GCA_017459485.1 Eggerthellaceae bacterium
CTTCGTGAGCTCGGTAAACTCGACCGCGTCGTCCGGATAGAACGCCACGCCCCCCGATGCGCGCAAAGGCATTTCGTCGCCGTTGGGAAGAAGGACCGCGTGGCTTGCGATGCCCTCGCGCATCTGATTGAGCACGTTTTCTATCTCTTCCCTGGATTCGTATCCGTAGAGCAAGATGAAGAACTCGTCGCCGGACACGCGCACAACCATCGCGGTGCTGGGAACGGCGTCTTCGAAGCAGCGGGCCGCCTGATATATGTACTTGTCTCCCCAGTCGTGCCCATAGGTGTCATTGAGGGTTTTGAGGTCGTCGAGGTCGAGCATTACAAGGGCGGCATGCTTGACATCAGCGGGAGATGCGAATAGCCTGTTCGCTTCGCGGTAGAGCGCCCTGCGGTTCATGAGCCCCGTGAGCAAATCGTAGTCCCGTTCGTGCTCGATGCGCTGTTGCTCGAGCTGACGCACGCTGGCAATGTCTTTGGAAAGCGAGGTAATGGCGCCGGTAAGCTGGTCCACCTCGCTGATGCCCGTTTCTTCCAGCTTGGGCATCTCTGCATTCTTGAGCTGAGCGCTCGCCACATCGGCGGAAAGACCCCTGATAGGACGCGAGATGCTCCTTGCCGCAAGAATCGACCCCGCTATTCCAAGCACTGCCATAAGCAGGGAGGCAAAAACGATCAAGTCGCGCACATGGTTGCCGAAGCTGTGAGGCACCGACTCAGACACCATGCCCACAAGCAACCAATGCTGATGCTCGAACGGAGAGTTGGTGTTGTACAAGCGGAGGAACTGGCATCCGCTGTAGTAATCTCCTTTGTCGCTTTTGTAGGTGTAGTCGTTCCCGGAAAGGGGGGCAAGCTCCATAGCAGTGCCAAAGGAAACGCCTTCGACGGGCTGTCTGCTGCTTTGCACGACGGGCAAGGCATTGACAAGAGATCCTTCGTCGCCTCCCTGAAGCGAGTCGTCGACGATGGCAAGCACATACGAGGCTCCTACGTCCCGCAAAAGCTCGCTTGATGGCAAAAGGTCCTCAAGGTAATCGGCGGACAGCTCGACCCCTACCACCCCGTAGACCGTGCCGTCTTCAAGAATGAGAGGAATGGAGTAGCTCATCGCGCACTGTTCGCCACCGTGCTCGGAAAACGGAACAACGCCCCAATAGGCAAAATCGGTCGCCTCCTTGGGGTCGCTGCTTTCGTAAGCGGTCTGCCATGGAAGGTAGAAAGCGTCGTGGGAAAGGGGCGGCTGGAGCTTCTGGAAATTGAACGTCGGGAGCCAATCGGTCCCCGTGGCAATTCGAAACGACTGCACGATCTCGGTCGAAGCGCACTCGAGAACCAAATCTTCGTTTCGCGCGGAAGGCGTGGCGGCAGGGTCCATGTCGTGAATGTGGACGCCGGGCTTCTTGCCGAACTCCCCCGTGGAAGACAAAGGAGAGAGGTCGTGGGTGTTGAACACGATGAACGCACCGGAAACGCGCTTGTCGCGGATGGTGGAGATGAGGGGCTCCATGGCAACGTTCACCAATTCATTCGACTCGACTGGGTCGCTGTCGAGCAAGTCAAAATCGATCGTTCCCTCGTCAAGCTGCCGCTGGGCCTCTGCGTTCAGAACGTTTGCAACGCCGCGCAAGTCGCCCACGGTCCCCACGAGGTAGGACTGGAGGGAGTCCCTGCGCGTGATCACCTGTTGGACAAGAATGTCACGATCGTTCTGGTCGAGCCTCTGGAGCACGCCACTGCCGAAAAGGATGCCTGAAAAAAGGAAGACTTCGGAGACGACAAGGGCAATCATGGGAATGACAAGCGTCGAATAGATGGAACGCTTAGGAACTCTTTGCGCGTCAGCCATCCAAACCCACCAGCCTACAAGCCCGCACCGCTAGCGGACAAGCCCTTCGAGCTGCGAAAGCGTCTGAGAATACCACTTTTCGAAGTGCGCATCGGTCAAATAGGGTGCCACGGCATCGGAGCGAGAAGTGCCGCTTCCTACGAGTTCCTCGACAACCTGCAAGTCGGAGGAAGCCAGGTTTTTCATCGAGTACTCGAGCACGTCCCTGAACTCGGATCCGCGCTCGAATGCAGGTGGCGTGTACAAGGTGTTGCTCTCAACCGTGGAAATGCCCATGGAAAGGACCTGGTCCATGCGATCGCTCAAATCGGGGGCGGCTGCACGCACCATGTCCATGCTGTTCGCGCTCTTCGTAACGGGAAGGTAACCAGAGGACACGGAAAACTTCACGTTCTGCTCGGGCTCGGTGAACCATTTGAGGAAACGAACCGACGCCTCGACCTCTTCGTCCGAGGTGTCGAGCACCACCATGCCCGCACCCTGCTGGACGGCCCACGCCTCCCCGCCGGCGAACAGCGGCGCGGCAAGCACCTCCATTTCGATGCTGTGCTCAAAGTTGTTTTCGTCGACCACCTGGTCAGGGAAGTACGTCGCACCCGAAGAAGATCCAACCAGCGAAATGATGTTGCCGGTCTTGATGTCGTCGGAACGGTAACGCCCCGTCGCATCGAAGTACCCCTGCAGGAAGGGGACGTAATAGCAGTCCCATAGCTTCCGTGCCACCTGCTTGTCGAAATCAAGAACGACTTCGCCGTCGTCAACCGAAACCAAACTGACCCCAAGCTGCTTCGCACCGATGAAACAGTAGTTTGCCATGGAGTCAAATCCACAGAAAGCCTTCCCGTCGTCAGGCTCAGGCGTTTGGGAATCCGTCCACTCGTAGTACTTACGAGACACCTCCACGAGTCCCTCGAAGGTCTGCAGGTCGGAAGTCGTGACACCGGTTGCCTGGGCGAACGGTTCGAAGTCCGTCTTGTTCAGCACGAAAAGCTCGACCGATTTCGCAATGGGGAAAATCTTGATGGTGCCTGCGCCGCCCAAAGTGCCCTCTTCCAGATACCCGTCGATATAGAGGTCACGCTCCTCGTCGGTGAAGTAAGGAGTGAGGTCGGCCACCATCCCCATCTGGTCGATGGAATAAGCAGTGTCGGCATAGGCCATCACCACATTGGGAACAGGTTCCGCCCCGACCTTGCCCCTGACCGAGTCCAACGCGGCATCCTTCAAGTCGTCGACACTGCCCAGGTTGTATCCTTCGACGTGTATCCCCTCATCAGCTCCAACCGTTGCGTTGAATTCCTCGATATGGTCTTGAAACGCTGCAAGCTGGTCGCCGTTGTAGTACGTCCAAACGCGTATATCGACATTTTCCTTCTGCGTCGCGCCCGAACAGCCGAAAAGGGCCAAAGCAGCGAAGAGCACAATCGCCGAAAACATGCATCCGACGCGCTTTCCCACGTCCATCCTCCTAGCAAAAGTCTAACAAGACAAATTATACCAAGACAGAAGGCTCCATCGACTTACTATCCGACCATTTTCCCCTTCGGAGCAGCATTCAGACAACCCCATGTGCACATGAGCGGCCAAGCCCCTCCCCGCGCCCTTGGCTACCTGCGCTTGCGCCTGCCGTAGTCGCTTCCCTTTCGCGCCGCCTTCTTCAGATTCGCCAACGCGTCTGCCTCGCTCGAACCCTCTAGGCTCGCGCGCAGTTTCACGACCTGGTCGCGCAAGTGCGCGGCCTGCTCGAAGTCCATGCTGGCGGATGCCGCCGCCATTTCGTCTTCCATGCTGGATACGATGCGCAGCACCTCTTCGCGCGAAAGCGCGGCAAGCTCGCGGTTGATGTCCTCGGCAGACACCTCCCCCGCCTCTTCTCTGACGTAGTCCATGATGTCGTTGATGGCTTTGCGGATCGTCTGTGGCTCTATGCCGTGCTCTTCGTTGAACGCCATCTGCTTCGCGCGGCGACGGCGCGTCTCCCCTATGGCCGCCTCCATGGAATCAGTAATCTTGTCGGCATACATGATGACCTGGCCAGACACGTTGCGGCTTGCCCGGCCGATGGTCTGGATAAGCGAGCGATGATTGCGCAGGAATCCTTCCTTGTCGGCGTCGAGTATGGCTACAAGCGACACTTCGGGCAGGTCGAGTCCTTCGCGCAACAGGTTGATGCCCACCAGCACATCGAACTTGCCCTGCCTTAAGTCGCGTAGGATCTCGACGCGCTCGAGGGTGGCGAGGTCGGAATGCCTGTAGTGCGCACGCACCCCTTCGTCAAGAAGATGCTCGGTCAGA
>JAFUCW010000341.1 GCA_017459485.1 Eggerthellaceae bacterium
GACCTGGGGTTATGCGAATCGAAACTCCGGATTCCCGTACACTAAGGCCCGTTTTTGACGCGAGGGGACCCGCGACCTGGGGTTTTGGGAGACGAAACTCCTTAATCCCGTGCACTAAGGCCCTCTTTTGCCACAGAAGAGATGACCTGGGGTTTGCACCAACTTCTTCCTTCGCATCCAAAAGCCCTCTTTTACATGTTCGCTCTCGTCGGCACTGTTCGGGTTTGAGGCCCTCGGCTAGCCGCCTCTTTCGGGTCGTGGCGCCCCGCTGCATCCTTGTTCGTTTTGCGCATTGTCTCTTCTGGATTGCGCTTCGTTCCGCTGTTCTTTGGTGCAGTAGTGCCAGTTTGCGTGTTCCGCATCATTCCTGTCGTTTACAATAGATAGCTATGTTTATCGACAAGGTTCATATTCACGTGAAAGCGGGAGATGGCGGAGCAGGCTGCATGAGCTTTCGCCGTGAGGCCCATGTGCCAAAAGGCGGACCCGACGGAGGCGACGGAGGACGTGGTGGCAATGTGGTCATCGTGGCAGACGGCAGCGTGTCGTCTCTGATCGACTATCGTTTCAAGCACCATTTCAAAGCTCAGCGCGGAACCCATGGAAAAGGTTCCAAAATGCACGGGGCAAATGGGGAGGACCTGCTTCTTCGTGTTCCAGTGGGCACTCTTGTCCGCGCGTACGACGAGACGACGAAAGAAGTGGGAGAGACCATTGCCGACTTGGTGCGCGACGGCGATGCGGTTGTGGTTGCGCAAGGAGGCGTAGGCGGCCGCGGTAACACGCATTTCGTCACCCCGACTCGGCGTGCCCCTGCGTTTGCCGAACTGGGCGAGCCTGCCCACGAAGGGTGGATTGAGCTCGAGATGAAGCTTATGGCCGATGCCGCTTTGGTGGGCGTTCCGTCTGCGGGGAAGTCGTCGCTTATCGCGCGCATGAGCGCTGCCAAGCCCAAGATCGCCGACTACCCATTCACTACGCTCGTCCCCACTGTGGGTGTGGTGCGCACCGACGAGTACGACTACGTCATTGCCGATGTGCCAGGGTTGATCGAAGGTGCCCATGAAGGGAAGGGCCTGGGCCATGAGTTCTTGCGGCACGTGGAGCGTACGGCGCTCATCGTGCACGTGGTCGACATGACTGGCGGCTACGAAGGGCGCGATCCCGTCGAGGACTATCGCATCATCAATCGCGAGCTTGAGCTCTATGCAGAAGAATTCGCGCATCGGCCGCGCATCGTCGTGGCGAACAAGATGGACATGCCCGGTTCCGAAGAGCATCTGGCACGCCTGCAAGAGGCGGTGTGTCAGGATTCCCTTGCGGCTGCAGAGGGCGACGAGTTCGCAGAGAGCCCCGTGAACCCGCAGGTGTTCGTCACGAGCGCCGTGACGGGTGCGGGTGTGGACGCGCTTGCTGCCGCAATCGGGGCGAAAGTGCTCGAGTTGCGGGAGGCCTCGCGCGAAGCGCAGGCGGAGCAGCCGCACTACGACCACGTGTGGGAGCGCAAACGCCAAGACCAGGAGCGCCGCTTCAAGGTCGTCAAGCTCTCCGAAGGCGTGTTTCGCGTGGAGGGCACCAACGTCGAGCGCATGGTCGTGCAGACCGACTGGGAAAACGAAGAGGCCATCGCCTTTCTGCAGCATCGGCTCAAGCGGTTGGGTGTGGAGCGCGAATTGGAGGCGGCAGGCGCTTGCGACGGCGACGAGATCCGCATCGTAGGACGCGCCTTCGAGTTCGAAAGCTCGCAAACGCACGAAGACATCTATGCAGGATTGGACATCTAACATGTCGGAATCGTCGAACATCCTGGTGGTGAAAATCGGCACGTCTACGCTTATCGGAGCAGACGGTGCGCTGGACCGCCCTTACCTCTCCAGTCTTGCCTTGCAGCTTGCGCGCGTGCGCGATGCAGGTTGGGCGCCCATCGTGGTCACCTCTGGTGCGATCGGATGCGGTTTGGAGGTGCTTGGGATACAGAAGAGGCCCACCGACATTCCCAGCTTGCAGGCCGCAGCGAGCGTGGGCCAGGTCGAGCTGTCCACCGCCTACGCCGAAGCCTTCTCGGAAGCGGGCTTGACCAGCTCGCTTGTGCTCCTTACGCGTCACGATACGGCTTCGCGCAGTGCGTACCTGCATGCACGGGACGCGTTGAAGCGCCTGCTGGACTTGGGTGTGGTCCCCATTGTGAACGAAAACGACGCGACGAGCGTCGAGCAGATTCGTTTTGGGGACAACGACACGTTGGCCGCCCTGGTTGCATGCCTGATCAAGGCGCGTCTGTGCGTCATCTTTTCTGACATCGACGGTCTCTACGACGGTAATCCGGCAGACCCGTCCTCGCAGCTTATTCCTTCGGTTGACAAGATCACGCCGGAGATTCTGGGCGTGGCAGGGGGCACGGGCAGCACTCTGGGTTCCGGCGGTATGCTTACCAAGGTGCGCGCTGCTCGTGTGCTCATGATTGCGGGAATTCCCCTGGTCGTCTGCCATGGACGTGCTCAGGACGCTTTGCTGCATGCAATCGCGGGGGATGCGATCGGCACTCGTTTTGCTGCGGCGCGTGTCCCGCACGAGATTACGAACTACAAGCTTTGGATTGCCCTGGGCGACACGGCCAAAGGGTCCTTGCGCGTGGACGACGGTGCGCGCAGGGCGCTTGTGGAAAAGGGCTCTTCGCTGTTAGCGGTGGGAGTTCGCAGCGTATCGGGGTCGTGTGCAAAAGGCGACATTGTTGACGTGCTCGACTTGGCCGGCCATCATGTCGCTCGTGGAAAGGTTCGGGCTTCTTCGGACGAGGTTTCCCTGGCTGCCGGTCATTCGCAATCCGAACTGCAGAACAACAGCGTTCTTGCTCATTTGGGGCAGCACGAGTTGATCCATAGAGACGAAATGGTGGTGTTCGAATGAATGTGAAAGACACTCTTTTGGCGGCCAAGGAGGCAAGCACCCGATGCGCTACGGCTTCTGAAGAACTGCGCAACAACGCGCTGTCGGCGATGGCTGACGCCTTGCGCGACGAAGTCGACCGCATACTCGAGGCGAACAAGGCCGACATGGCCGACGCACGAAAGGCTGGCATGAAAGATTCGCTGCTCGACCGCCTTATGCTTGACGGCAATCGCGTCTTCGACATTGCCGATGCGCTTGAAGAGCTGAGCGACCTTCCTGATCCGTTGGGGCAGGTCCAAGACGAGCGTACCATCGCAGGCGGGGTTCAGATGCAGCGTATCAGCACGCCGATGGGCGTAGTGGCCATGGTCTACGAAGCGCGTCCGAACGTGACGGCCGATGCGGCGGGCATCTGCGTGAAGTCGGGCAACGCCTGCGTTTTGCGGGGCGGTTCGGCGGCCCATCGCTCCAACCTAGCCATTGCGGGGGTTCTTCACGAAGCTGCCGTGAGGGCGGGCATGCCGCAAAACTGCATCCTGGCCGTCGAGGACGCGGAGCGCTCTGCCACCGACGAGCTCCTACGTGCGCGTGGGTTGGTGGACCTTCTTATTCCCCGAGGAGGTGCGGGGCTGATCAGCCACTGCGTCGAGTACGCGACGGTACCCGTCATCGAAACCGGCGTGGGCAATTGCCATCTCTATGTTCACGATCCCGCCGACGTTGCTATGGCCACGGAGATTGCCGTCAACGCCAAATGCCAGCGTCCCGGCGTATGCAACGCTATCGAAACCTTGTTGGTTGACCGTAGCATTGCCCGCAAGGCGCTCAGCTCAATCCTGCCCGCATTGTTCCGCAACGGCGTCCAATATTTCCACACCGATCCAATTTCGAGCGAAATAGCGTCCGATCTGCAGATTCCCGCTATCGTCTCCACCGAAGAGGACTGGGCGCGCGAGTATCTGGAGCTTGAGATCGCCGTCAAGTGCGTGGAAGGGCTGGATGAGGCTATCGCGCATGTGAACACCTTCGGCACGAAGCACTCCGAAAGCATCGTGACCGACGACGCGCAGGCCGCAGAGCGCTTCCTTTCCGAAGTCGATGCGGCGGCGGTCTATTGGAATGCGTCGACGCGCTTTACCGACGGCGGCCAGTTTGGCTTGGGTGCCGAAATCGGCATCTCCACCCAGAAGTTGCATGCACGCGGGCCTTTCGCCCTTGAGGCGCTCTGTTCCTACAAGTATGTGCTGCGCGGAAGCGGACAAGTGCGCGCCTGATCAAAATGTGCGCATTTTTTCACCCTGTCCTCCTATATTGAAGTGCTATTGTATGAATTACTTAAAAAATGTACACTTTTTATTGATCAGGGAACTGCAGGGAGGCTCTTTCGCAGGAGTGCTCGCACGCATAGGGAGGAGGTGGGCCTTTCATGTCGATAATCTGCGAGCGGTTCGATTCGCTGGGGCTTGGCGACCCTAGCGCAACGGTGCGCCTTGGGATAATGGGCGGAACGTTCGACCCGATCCATATCGGGCATTTGGCGTGCGCCGAGCAAGCGCGTGTGGCCCATGGGCTCGATGCGGTCGTTTTCATCCCTACGGGGGTGCAGCCCTTCAAGCGCGACAAGAAGGTGACCGATGCCGCCATGCGCTTCGAGATGTGTCGTCTCGCGTGCGCGTCCAACCCCCATTTCGACGTGAGTTCGATTGAAATCGACCGAGAAGGCGAAACGTATACCGTTGACACGTTGCGCCAGCTGCGTGCGCACTATCCCGACAACGTGCACTTCTACTTCATAACCGGCGCCGATGCGATGCTTTCCATCGTGAAATGGCGCGACTCCGCATTGATTGCCGATCTGGCGCATCTAATTGCAGTCACCCGCCCTGGTTACGTGATGACGGATGAAGCCAAGGAGGAGCTTGCTGCCCACGCGGACTTCGACGTTTCCTATTTGGAGACCACGGCTCTTTCCGTGTCTTCGAGCATGCTGCGCGAATGGGTGGGGTGTGGTAAGTCGATCAGGTACCTGACTAGTTTGGCCGTCCATGACTATATCCTGGCAAGGGGTTTGTATGCCTAAAGAACACGACATGAGCCCTTTGGCGGCAGATCCGTTCGGCAAGGAAGCCTACGACGTTTTGAAGGACATGCTAAGCGAACGGGTGAGGCCGAAGCGGCTCAAGCACAGCGTCAACGTTGCGAAGGTGGCGCGAAGGCTGGCGAAGGCGTACGGCGCAGATCCAGACAAGGCGCGCCTTGCGGGCATCTTGCACGACTGGGACAAGGGTCTTGACAACGAGCAGCTGCGTGACCGCGCGATTGAGCTGAAAGTGGACGTCGACGAGATGGTGCTCACCGACATGCCGTGGCTCTTGCACGGTCCAACGGCCGCTGCTGCGCTTTCGCGCGCGTATCCCCAGTTTGGCGCAGACGTGTTCCAGGCTATCGAGAGGCATACTTCGGGTGCTGCAGACATGGCGCCGCTCGATTGCATCATCTATGTGGCCGACATCATCGAGCCCAATCGCACGTTCGGGGACATGGAAGGCATCGAACGCCTGCGCGGTCTAGTGGGCGAAATACCCTTGGAAGAACTATACTTCGAGGCGTTCAAATACACGCTGCAGTTTCTTGTCTCGACCGATCGCGTCCTCTATCCCGCCACCATAGACACGTGGAACATCCTCATGCGCACCTACGGCCACATTGCCAAGGAGAAGATCGACATCTGGAATATTCCTGCGCTTGACTAGGCGTTTTCGGCAAGGATGCGCAAGGCAGGCTATTCGGCTTCGGCCCCCATGAGCTTGGCGATGCGGTCGGAATAGACGGCGTCGGTGATGCCCGCTTCCTTAAGGTCGATGACAGGGCAGTCGTTCCATAGGTCGTCCAGGCGGTAGTAGTCGCGCGCTTCGGGTTGGACCACGTGGACACCGATGTCGCCGTAGTCAAGCAGCGCCCAGGTACCCTCTTCGATGCCTTCGCGGCTCGATGGCTTTATGCCGCCTTGCTCGCGCAGCTGCTTTTCGACTTCCTCGATGATGGCGTCCACCTGGCGGTTGTTCGACGCTGTGGCAATGACGAAGTAGTCGGTCATCGACGTGATGGCGCCCACTTCCTGGACCATGATGTCGGTTGCCTTCTTGTCGTCTGCGGCCTTTGCTGCTATGAGTGCGCACTCGCGTGCCGATTTCTGATCGCTCATGGTTTCCTTTCGAAACGTGTTTTCTCCATGATAGCCGATTTGCCGTGGGTGGGGCCACGAAAGCCCCGTAAGGGTGCGAGGGAGGGTGTGCGTGCATCGTGTGCCCGCACCCTCGCTTCCTACGGTACTTCTTCAGGCAGAGCCGCTGGCTGTCCTTCAAGGAAACGGGAGTGTTTTCGGA
>JAFUCW010000342.1 GCA_017459485.1 Eggerthellaceae bacterium
CCCTCGCGCGCAATGAGTAGGTTCGCCCCGGCGTCTACTGCCGCCAGGACATGAAAAAAGCGCCTGTGAGGCGCTTGATTCCGATATAACCTCTGCTATGTTTCATCCTCAGTTTTGTCCAGTAGATGAAACGCTCGGTTGCGAGTCTGTCATCAGGACTGATGGCAGCTCTTGTTTCTGCTGGCAGCTTTGCCCAAACAACGAAACACTAGCCGGCCGAAGCCCAGTCCATTCCGAAGCACTCGACTATGGAACGGAAGTCCTCCAGGTCGTGCGGGACGATCTTGTAGACCTCCTCGCCGTCCTCGTTGGCGTACACGCCCACGTGCATCAGTTCGTGCAACATCAGCGTGCGCAGCCGCTCTTCGCCGAATCCGGCGACGTTCGGCTCGTAGATCACGATTGCGAAGTCGTAGGGAACGGCCCACTTGTAACGGTCCGGCACTTTCTCGCACTGTCCGAAAACCATCTTCCCGTGCGAGGTCTTCTTCGCATCCGATGATAGGTAGGCGATGCGCACGTCGCTGTGGGCGATGGGAGCCAGCCACCCCTCGTGCTCGATAAGATCGTCCGCAATTGCTGCGTACCGCTCGCTCGGCACTCTTGTCTCGGCCATAAAGTCTCCTAACATGAAAATACCGCCCGTAGGCGGCACCGCTCGCTTTCATTTTTCTTCGAAAGTTAACGTCCGGCTTTCATCGCATAGCCTGGCTCCAAAACCCAACCTGGATCTAGGCCTTATATGTCCAGCTCTTTCAGGTTGTTTATCAGCGCATCCATAGCGTCTGCGGAGCCGTACGACTTCGCCACCTTGACCATGGCACGCAGCGCCTCGGGCTCGGCGTCGCGCCAGTTCTCCGCCACGTCTACCACGAAGGCCGCCAATGCAGAAAACACCTGCTCTTTTGAGACTTGCTTCCCTGAATCCATAGTTTTCCTCCTAACCGTTTGCTAGAATAAAAGAGCAATTGCAGAAGTGAGGCACGCCCCGAGGGAAACTTTGGGAACCGGCCTCACTTCGTTATTTATGCAATTCTTGTTTCTGATACCACGATTATCTGGTTGAAGGAGTTCCGATTTCCAGGAAGTGCTCCAACCATGAAAGAACCGCCCGAAGGCGGCACCGCTCGCTTTCATTTTTCTCCGAAAGTTTGCGTTGGACTTTCATCAATCACATAGCCTGGTTCCAAAATCCAACCTGGATCTAGGCCTTATATGTCCAGCTCTTTCAGGTTGTTTATCAGCGCGTCCATGGCGTCTGCGGAGCCGTACGACTTCGCCACCTTGACCATGGCTCGCAGCGCCTCGGGCCCGGCGTCGCGCCAGTTCTCCGCCACGTCGACCACGAACGCTGCTAGCGCAGCAAACACTTGCTCCTTTGAAACCTGATTACCTGAATCCATTGTTTTCCTCCTTCGAGTTTGGTAGAATTACTGAGGCCGTAGATCGTGGGACATACCATGCAACGCGGCCTTCTCTATGAACGCAGCACATATGTCCTGACTCTTCCGGTATTTACATCAAGCAATGAGATTTCCTTGATGTATGACAGCTCATGTTCGGTCAACCTACTCTCTCCCCGAAGAACATATGCGAGGCTTTCCTGCATAGCACTCATTGTCATTCCGTTTGCAGCATTGCTGACCAGCATCCTGTCGCTTTGAGGTTTTATGACCTTCTTGTTTCTACCGTACAGAACATGGTGTACTGACCGCTCGACGGTCTGCATATCTCTATAGACTGGATTCTTGAATTCAATTAGTACTCCATCGACTAAAGAATCAGCCCTCCTGGTTCCATCCTGTGCCTCAGCCAAAAACCGGACGCGTTTCCCAAGTGACGTAAGCGTGATTGCAACGCGATTGTCATAGTCATCGTGGACGGCTCCTTCTTCGACCTCGATTCCGAGCTTTTCAAGCTGTCCCCTGTTCGTAAATCTCTCCTTGAAGCGCGTTTCCTGGAAGAACAGGGCAACGTGGCATTTGCAGTACTGGTGGTAGCGGCTCGCGATTTGCGAGGGCTTCACCGGGCGGCTGGTGCCGAGCTGCTTGCAGAAGTCGCAGGCGTCCTCCTCGACCACGCGCTGAGCGTACGGCTTAGCAGGGTCCTCGACGGCGTTGCGCACAATCGTGTCGCGCGCCCTCTGCTTTATCCGCCTGTCGAGCGCGCCGCGCAGGACCGCAAGCAATGGCTTTGGCTGGATGGTGCGGTTAGGATCCATCGCCGTCACCCTCGAACCGGTATCCGCAGGCGAAGCGGATGGACTCAAGCAGGTCCTCGCGGTCCTCGTCGGTCGTTGGCGCAAGGAGTGCGCAGTACTCGCCGCCTATCTGGCGGTGGCGCTCCTGCTCGTAGTACTCGGCTGCAGCCAGGGCCGCCAGGTCGCCGTACTTGTCGGCGATCGCGGGAACCAGATCCAGCAGCGCGTCGCGCAGGGCCAGCTTGTCGTCCTTCGGCAGGCGCTCCCAGAGCCCTTCCAACTCCCGCTGGGCGGCAAGCGATAGGGACTCGCTCGCCTGGACGTAGCGTTCGTAGTGCCGATCCATCGGTCGCCTTCGGGACATCCAC
>JAFUCW010000343.1 GCA_017459485.1 Eggerthellaceae bacterium
CGACATGCCACATGTACCTCAAGCAGATACCCCAGAAAACGAGCGCATAAAGCACGCGGCTTCGAGAGCTACCGCGAAGGGAGGCGCACGTGGTCGCGCGCCCCGCCTACGCGCGGATGACGGAGCACATCGTGGCGCACATCATCACCTGCTACATCGCGCTGATTATCCTACGCCTGCTGCAACTCGCGATCGACCTGCAGTGCAGCCGGATTCACGATGGAACCGCATCAAAGAAGATTGACAAAAAGGAAAAAAAGGAAAGAATAGGAAAAAAAGGAAAACTTAGGAAAGAAAGGAAAAGAAATGGACATTGTCGATACATTCTTCTCCCCTTCTTTCGGCAATCGCCCATCGCAGCTCGTCGGTCGAGACGCAACCATACGCCACATCATCGACGGGCTGGCAAGCCAACCCGGCAGCAAGGAGCGGGCTACACTCATACTCGGCCAACGGGGATCGGGAAAGACCGTCCTGTTGTGGGAGCTGGCAGACCAGGCGCGCAAACAAGGGTTCGTCGTTGCAACGCCGACCGTAGTTTCGGAAAGCATGTTGAATCGCGTCATCGAGAAAATACAGGACGATGGCGATCGCTACATTAAAAGCGGGCGGGGCAAGCTAACAGGGGGAAGTCTTGGGGCGCTTGGCTTCTCAGTGGGGCTACAGTTCGAAAGCAGCATCCAGGAAACAAAAAGTTTTGGGTACAAGATGCTCAAGCTCGGCCAACGCCTTGGGGAACAAGGGCATGGCATCCTAATCCTTGTCGATGAAGTGCAGGCTCAGTCGGTCGAGTTAAAGGAACTGATTTCAACGTACCTGGAACTTGTTGGCGAACAGCAAAACGTCGCCATCGTACTTGCCGGCCTTCCCGGCGCGATTTCCTCGGTTCTGAACAACCGTGTTCTCACTTTCTTAAATCGCGCGCGCAAGATTACGCTCGAACCGCTTGCAATGGGCGACGTAGATGCTTTCTACGCCCATGCGTTCAAGCAACTAGGTATTCAGATAAACAGCGACTTGCGCAGAAAGGCTTCTTCGGCAACTGAAGGGTCGCCCTACCTGCTCCAGCTCCTTGGGCACAACATAGTCCAATATGCAGATGAACACGGCAACGTGAATGAAGCCGCTTTGGACGAGGCGATAGAATCCTCTCGGATCGCATTCGAAGAAGAGGTCTGCGCCACCACCATCGCAGCGCTTTCCGAAAAGGACGTCGACTTTCTTCGCGCCATGTCACACGACAATGACGAAAGCAGCTTGGCAGACATAGCAGAGCGAATGGGCGTGACTGCCGACTACGCGCAGAAGTACCGCAAGCGTCTTATAGATTCAGGGGTCATCTGCGCATCGAAGCGCGGCCATGTGGCGTTTGCCGTCCCATACGTTGCCGACTATCTCCGCAACCAAGAATAGTCTGCCTAGTTTTTTCGTCGCACCCAGAATGGCAGACTGCGTCATGCATGGTTGCGATAGCTCGGAGCAAGAGAAATCGGAGCAGAAAAGGACCCCCGCGGAGGTGCGGGGGTCCAGTGCTGGTAAGCTTTCGGGGATTGCCCCGGGCAGCCTGTGCCCTTTGGTGGCGAAGTGCCGCTTAGGTAGGTACCTTATGCAGCCTTAGCCTGCTCGGCATTCCACTCTTCGAACGCCTTGGCGGAGGAGGCTTTTCCGCCGGCTTCTTCGATAATCTTATCGGCTTCGTCGAGGAGCTTGTTGCCTTCGTCAATCATGCGATTGAACAGAGCCTGGTTGTGAGCGCCTTCGCTGTTGTCTGCAGCAGGCAGATTCCAGTAGTAGCACACCTTGCGCTGAATGTCTTGCAGCTTCGCCAGCTTGTCGGCGTCGATGCCGTTTTCAGCAGCGAATGCTTCGTCCAGCAACAGAGCCTTCTGGCCTTCGTTGGCAGGGTCGTCCTGCTCGGTGGCCACGAGGGCTTCGAAGTTGTGGATGAAGTCGGCGTAGCGCATACCCAGTTCGTGGTTCTTGCCGTCGATGTCGGCCTGCATGTCCTTCACGAACTTGGTCGTGTCGGTGTGGCAAGTGTCGCATTCCTTGACAAGCTCGGCATCGTCGAGCGGGCTGGTCCACTTGTGGCTATGGTACGCAACGCCATCTTCGCTCTTGATAGGCATATGGCAATCGGCGCAGTTGTAGCCCAGCTCGCGCATCTTGCTACCCTTGTCCATGACGTAGTAGATTTCGAACTCGGCATGGCGGATGGAGAGCATCTTGGCACCCGTAGAGGCGTAAGTCCAGTCGACAATACCATGCTTGTCGTAGAACTCAAGCGCCTTTTCGGGGCTGATGTTGCTCAGCGTGCCGTCGGTGTCAGCCTCGTAGGGGCTGGTGGGCTCGCCATTGTTGTACTCGTCGTCTGTCTGGGACAGAGCCATCGAGTAGTCGCAGTGGCACTGGCCGCACACCATAGCGGACTGCGGGATGTCCAGGCTGTTGGACTCCCAGGCCTTGCCCAGAACGCGTTTCCAGTCGGCGCGAACGACGTTCGCCTGAGTGGGGTTGTCGTTCTGGTGGCAGTTGGCGCAGGACACGTTTTCGGTGTAGTAGTCTGCACCGTTGCTCGCGCTCTGCTTCCAGCCAGGCAGCTCGTCGCCAGCGTCGTTCTTCTTCAGTTCGACGCCCACGCTTGCCGCATGCTCGGTGACCTCGCCCAGTTTCCAGCTTTCGGCGCCACCCTTGTTTTCGGCGTCGAAGTGGATCTGCGGGGTCTTGCAGGCATAGCACGCAAGGATGCCCTTGGTGCCGCCGCCACGCACGTCACCCAGACGGCCGTTGTGCTCGATCGACCAGATCGAGTAGGTGTGGCCACCGGGCTCGGTGTAGTACTTGGCATAGCCGTAACCCTTGCCGATTACCTTGATCTCAGGGTAATTGTCGGCGTCCAGATAGTTGGCCTTGCCATCGGAAGCGCCTGCCTTGATGTCGCCCACAGACGTGGTGTCGGGCTCGGATGCGGTAATTTCCGCATATTCGCCCTTGTAGCCAGGAACGTTGTATGCATTCTCCAGATAGCTGGCTACCTGGAGCGGATACTCGTCCTGCCACCCGTCGTAGTGGATGACGCCAAACTCATCCGCTTCCGGGACCTTAGTAGGAGCCTTGAAGTCGGGAACGAGCGCTTTCACGGCGTTCTCGACGTCCTTCTCGGTAATTTCCGAGGAGCTCGCGCTGCTACTAGAGGTCGCTTCCTCCGTTGCGCTGCTCGCGGAAGCTTCAGTGCTGCTCGCGGCGGCGCTGCTCGCCTCGGTAGAGGCAGAGCTGCTTGACACTGTGGACGGGCTGCTGCAGGCAGCCAGAGCCACGGTAGCAACGACTGCTGCGAGGGCCAGCCCCCACACAACAGTTTGCTTGCCAAGCCTTAGTCCCTTCGTGCGTTTCATATATCCTCCTCACGCACTTTTTCCCTGCAGCGTTTGATCGCAGTTTGTGTAGGAAATGTAAAGAAACCGAGCACCCTGGACGCACGCCTTGACCTAGGGTTTTTCCCTCGAACTACAGTTCTGGGTGTATGCATCCTGAACCAGACAGATGAGCAACGGCATCGCCTGGATGGCCATGACGCACGCAGAGTTGGGCACAGTTTACTTGGCTTGCCTTGCCAGCGCCGGACAACGCGCGGACAAGCGCTGTGCAACGCCTGGTCAACTTTTATTCGACTGAAGGGATAACGTACGCATTCCGCCGGCTAAACGCTGGGCGCTCCGCGATCGAACGCTCTGTACCACCGGGCAATCCGTTTCCCCCAGAAAACAGAACACCTGCCAGGTGCCCGCAGCTAGTCGATCGTGAAGCTCGTGATCTTGTTGTTGTCGTTGAACGTGATGTTCATACGGGCGTCGTAGGTGTTTTTCGTCCAGCCCGCATTTGGGGTGTTCGTGCTGATGACCTTGCAGTCCACCACAACCGTGTCGCCCGACACGTTGATCGCGTCGGCGCTGGTCGCGTAGGAATAGGCGTCTTCGGGGTCGGGACCGCCGGCAAGCTTCTGCTGCGCGGAACTGCCCGGGGCAACATATTGCGCGACGATGTCGTTCCAGTTCGACATAACCAGTATCTTTGAGTCGTCTTTCGCGTCGGGGAAGCTGATGTTGGTGAAGAACGACGAAGCGAACTTCTGCGCCAGCTCCGTGCGCGTCTGGTCGAGCTTCGCCTTCTGCTCGCGTTCGCGCTCCTGGGCCCTGCGCTCTTCGGCGGTCCTGCCGGCAATGTCGGCGTTGGCGTTGGAGATCTCCGCGTTGTCCACGTCCTTGCGCGCCCAGTCGCAGGCGTCCAGGACCATCTGCTCGGTCACGTCCTTGGCGGCCATCGGGATCAGGACTATGGCCTCGTCGACGTTGGTCACTTCCTTGTCGTCGTCGGCCACCTTGATCGAATAGGCGTTGGTCGGCACCGAATAGAGTCCGCCGTTGGCCAGAATGGGCGATGCGGGAATGGTGGCCGTGTAGTTGCCTGGCGCCAGCCATACCCCGTAGCCTTGCGAGTTCACGAATGCTTCGGTGTCCACGTCGTTGCCTTCGAAGTCCTGGCCCTTGATAACCAGCGGAATGCGCGACGCACTGTCATCGTATTCGAGTGCGGAAATGGAAAACTTCACCTGCCTGGGCGCACGCGACGCCTCCAAGGCGCGTTGCTCTTCAGCCTCCCTGGCGGCACGGTCGCGCTCTTCCATGGCTGCGGCCGCTTTGCGCTCATTTTCAGCGATGACCTCTGCCGTGTGCTTTTCGGACTGGACGTGGCGATAGTACATGCCTGCACCCAAACCAATGCCGAAGACCATCAGGATGCTTACGACCGCTGCTGCAACGCCATGGCGGAAATGCCCTTCGTTGCGGCTTATGGTGCGACTGACGGAGTCGCTGGGAACGTCCACCAACGCGTTAACGGGATGGGCGTTGCCGATGGGAGGAATGATCGTCGTGATGTCTTTTCTGGCTGCAGAGGCGTTCCACTGCGGTTGGTTGAACTCGTTTTCGGGCTCAAGCTCTTCGGTGAGGTCGGGGTCTTCGGTAGGAGGAATCTCTTCGGTGAGGTCGGGGTCTTCGGTGGGAGCGAGCTCTTCGGTGAGGTCGGTTTCTCCAGCGGGTTCCGGCTCTTCAGCTGGTTCGGATTCTCCAGCGGGCTCCAGCTCTTTGGTGGGGTCGGATTCTCCAGTGGGCTCCAGCTCTTCGGTTGGTTCGGGGTCTTCGTCGGGGTCGAGGTTTTCTGCTGACTCGAGCTCGTCAGTCGATTCGGGGCCTTCGGTTGGTTCAAGCTTCTCCGTGGAATCGGAATCTGCCAATGGGGAAGCTGCTTCGATTTCCTCGGTCGCGTCGGTGTCATCGGCAGATGCGAACTGCTCGTCCGCTTCGGACTGATCGGCGTTCTCGGCCGTTCCGTCAGCTTGGGGTTGCGCATCATCGTCAGACACAGGATGCTCATCCGCATCGGATCGCGCGTTGGCGCCGTCAGCAGATGTGGGTTGTCCGTCTGCGTCGGATTGCACGTCGTCAACCTGTTCGTCAGGCTGAACCTGCGTGTCGTCATCGGCCTGCTCGTCAGACTGGGCCGACTCGTCAATCACGCCAGATTGGCCATCTGTTGGATCGGTCGACAACTCTTCGGTTTCATCTTGTGTGGGCTTGCGAACCATGCCACCCTCCTGCTGCGGTTATAGTGCGTTTTCGTGCAGCTTCGCGTGTACGGCAGAATTTTAGAC
>JAFUCW010000344.1 GCA_017459485.1 Eggerthellaceae bacterium
ACCGCACTGACGAGTCCGACCTGATCGCCGAGGCGGTGGGGCTCGAAGAGCTCAAGCTCAGGAACCTGACGACCGGCAGGGCAAGGGACATCCTGGCCAAGGCCGCCAGGTGGGAAATACCACATGCACAATAATCACTGAGATCGCGCTGTATTGGCAGTTCAGAAGCCGTTTTCTCTGAAATTTGCTGCGGAAGTCAGGCTATAAACTATTACATGCGCTATCGTGCTTCCATTCCTCATCGTTTGCGTCTCAGACGCAGAATGGAATGCCGCCATTGCAGCAGACGCCCCCTTGCTTGTCCGAGGCACCATAGTAACGAGAGCCGATACTTTTATGCCTTGCGCAACACCATTTCGGATGACAAAAGGACGACATACGGAGACTCCCTTTTGTCGTCCTCAACGTCATCAGCAGTATGGTGACAGTCGCCGAAAACGAGTGCAGAAAAAGAGGACGCGACAGTAAGCTATAGCTCAGTCAAGGCGGAATGGGACGAAGTGAGCCAGATAGTCAACAAGGTGGCTGATGCTTTGTCACTGTGGGCACAGAAATACGCGGGAGGCGCGCTTTCCGACGCGGATAAGTCGTATTATACGGAAGCAGTGGTTCCTGACGACTGCGGAAGCGCGGGTGTTGGTCTTGAGTTACTCGACTTTATCGAATATCAGGAATCCGCCGCGTTTTGCCCAGCTTCGCAGGGTCAGGAAAGGGGGCGAGAGGTGCCCAAGGCACTTCTTTGTATGGGAGTCGATCGGCATGGTGCATCAAGAATCCGCAAGCAACAAGTCAGAGCGGGCTATGGGATCCAGCGGCAGCATCGTTTCAGACGGAAACGGCACATACCGCTGGGTGCATGAGCTCAACCTGTTCACTAACCCGACCATACTACTCACTGTGTTGAAAGTGTTCATAGGTATCGTCGTTGGGTTAGGCGCATTCATGCTTGCGCTGCTGGTACCAGACCTTGTCCGAGGCCATGCGGACTCCAACGATGCGATAGGTACGCTGCACATGACGGGTCTGCTGGCACTGCTCTTCGTAGCTCTGACTATTGTGGGGTATTTCGCCTACGCGCTCATGCAAGGCGGCACGTACTGTGTGGTGTTTACGATGGACGAGAGAGGCATCATTCACAAGCAGCTACCCAGGCAGTTCGAGAAAACGCAGGTACTTAACGGATTGAATGTACTCGCTGGCTTGGCGGCGGGTAACCTTTCGCAGATGGGTATGGGCATCCTCAATGCCACGCACGACACCACGGTAAGTGACTTCGCTAGCGTTCGCTCCGTGAAGGGGTCGCGTGCGCTGCACGTCATCAAGGTGAACGAGTCACTTTCCAAGAATCAGGTGTATGTGGATCCCGAAGACTACGACTTCGTGTTCGGGTTCATCCGTGACCATTGCCCAAACGCAACAGTAAAGGGATAGATGCTCAACACCTGTCGAACGTCGGATTGCCAAAGACGAACACGCCAAGAGAATCGTATTATAGGCGTAAGAGCTGCCGTAGGATGAAGCCGATCGGAACGACGTGACGCATACGTCAAACCCGCAGACGACCTTGGAGATGCGGCTATCACCTTGCAGCAATACTATAATTCTGGAAAAACACTAATCGCCACTGCATGGCGATTAGTAAACAAGAACGAAGAGTTTGTTTCGCGCGGACGCCTGGCGCTATTATGGGAAGAAACGATGGCATGAGGAGGCACTATGGACGCACTCGAAACGAAAGGCATGGGCACTTTCTCGCGGCGCAGCTTCGTCAAGCTTGCGGTGGGAACGCTCGCAGTGCTGCCTACGGTCGCAAGCGAACTGCTTATCGAGGGCGGACAAGGCACTGCCTATGCTGTCGGGGACGAAGCATCGGGCACCCATCGCCTTGTCGTGGTATCGCCCACGCAAGTAGGCCTCTACATTGCAGACCAGGCAAGCGATGCCAACACGCCCGTGCCTGGTGCGAAGGTCGTACTCACGTCCCGCTACAACGGCAAGGCTCTTTCGGCCACGTCCGACGAAGGCGGCATCGTGCTGTTCGACGTAGAAGAACTGTCCGAGCCCGAACGCGAATACGGACGTTGCGTCTTCAACGGCACCATCGACATTGCGGCGGATGGCTACCGCGAGTTCCACATGAGCCTGGCCCGCATCCAGGGCGGCCTGGCGCTCTCTGTTCCCACCCGCTCACTCGAGCCCGGCCTGCCCTACCCAAGCCGCGTGTCGTTTGCCGAATGGGACATGCTCTACATGAAAAACGAATTCGTCAGCGCCTCGGGCAACACCGACAGCCACGAAATCCTGGTTGAGATTCGCAACCTTTCCAAACCTTGCACGGTTGCCCTACGCGACCGCGACAGCGAAAAGGTGTACGCAAGCGCGAACCTTACGCCAACTGCAGGCATTGCCACCGCAAGCATGCCTAAGCCGTACTTGCAGAAAGACACTTCGGACGCTTTGCCCGTTGATGGCAGCTTCTGCATGCAACTCGACGATGGAGAGACGGTTTACGAGTTCCCTGTGGCGCTTGGCGTGCGAGCCGGCGTAGCCGACACGTTTTCGATTGCGCCCGAAAAGAGCTATGCCCCTGCAAACAACAGGGTCCCAAGCAGCGGTCAGCTTGTCGTACCTGACTACATTCCTGGAATAGGCGGCCAAAGCCTTACTCCCACGATTCCCATTGGCAACGTCGTGTTCGTCGTCGACCCATTCGGTTACCTCTACATTGCGTGGTCGACGCCGCGTGTGGGCTACATCAACGACGACTCAACGCCCAACGCAGGCAAATGGGGCAGACATCCCTACACTTCGGCGTCTCAGCAATTCAATAGCTTTTTCGACAAGAACATGGACAAGGCCCTGAGCATGCGCGACAAGATAGCGCAGGGCTCCAACATCACGCAACTTGGGTTCACGCCAAAAATCGAAGCTACGATGAGTCTGCGCTTCCTGGCCATGGCACAGTGGAACTACAAAACAGGCAGCTTTTCGGGTAATGCGCAATTCCAGGCGCTCGGCCACTTCGGAGCGGGCTTTTGCGAGCAATTCGCTGTTGGTCCCGTCCCGTTCTTCATCGACTTCATGCTTAATGCCGATGCCGTACTTGAACTTGCCGGCCTGGGCTTTGCCACGCCGGATGGCCTTGATGCAACGAAATACGACTGGGACTACACCAATACGGGCACCTCGTGCACGTTGAACCTATCGCTTACGCTTTCCGTAGGTGTTGGCATAAGCGGCTTCCTGTCTGTCGGTGTGCGCGGCACGTTCCTCCTTTCGCTGTTCTCGGGCTATACGGCCAAGCCAGACTCGCTCTGCAAGCTGCCGCACGAGATAGTCGGATATCGCATAAACATCGCCGTCGAGGTGCATTTGCTGTTCTTCAAGTGGTCGGGCAACATAAAAGACTACTACGATCCTCAATGGTGGGATTCGTGGCGCGACCGCGACTGCAAGGACTCCAGCCACCTGTTCGTGTACAACAATTCCGAAGAAAACGAAGCCCCCGATTTCGACGACTTCAGACTCGCAGACGGCAGCTACTGCTACGAAGCCCCGTACGGGCAGCCGTTGACCTCGCGCAAAAGCATGTGGGAAATTATGCTGACCGAGGCCGTACCCGTGACGCAAAGCCAGCTTAGGCTATCAAGCGATGGCAGCATTGCGAATCTGGAAAGCGCAGAGGAGCTGCTTTACGACTATGATGCCTCTTCGTCTGTGAAGCCTGATGCGGGCGAAGACTTCATCGAGTACCTCCGCTATGATCGCGACGATCGTTTTACCTTTGCACCCGGGGGCGCTGGGGGCGCCATGTTTACAGCCAAGGAAGGCAAGGTTGTTGCGCCTCCGGCATCGCAGGATGAGGCAGGTGAGGGCAACGCGCTTGGCGTGAGCAAAGTTGACCAACAACTAGGTGGCATCTGGCCGAAGTCGGATTACCAGCTTCTGAAAGACATTTATGCCGACCCGCATGTCAAAGTCGTTTTTGCCGAAGACAAGCTTGGTGCTACCCGGCCGTATATCTTCCGTATCGGCATTTCCGAGATTGGCGGTGAACAGCGACCGATATTGATGTACCACAGAATAACGGATGGCACCATTCTTCCTGCCACCGTCGTGGGCTTCAGCACCGGCATCGAGGGTGTCAATCGCTACAACCTATACGATTACGACTTCGATATCATCTTCGAAAACCAGGAGAACAACTCGCGCTACTGTATATTGCTGATGTCCAATACGGAAGACACATCGCAGCTTGATGGCATGCCCGATACCTACGACAACATAATCTTTACCTACCTTACCTGCGATGTTGACGTGGCCAGATGGTGGGATGACCTCAACTGGAATGCTTTCAGCTTCAAGGCTTTGAATGAAAGTGCGGCTTCAGGCGGGCGAAATATGTTCTTCTGCCCCAAAATTACGCTACTGCGCAGCGCACGCGACTACGACCTTGCCATGTTCTCGTGGCTGCACCGTTACACCGACTCGCCAGACATCCCTCTCGATTCCCCAGACGCGAAGCTTTCCATTGGCTTAGGCATGTCCGACCGGTTTGGCGTATCGCTGCCGAAGTTCGAAACCGCGCTGGGACCGCTCGCAGACAACAGCGGCTACGACCTGTGTGCAACACGCGGCGACGACGTACCCGACACGCGCGACTTCTACCTCTATTTCGCTGTGCGGGGCGAAGAGAAGACGACCTGCGCATACGCCATTGCGGAAGTGCCATTCGACACCTCGCCCATGCGCGTGCGCGAGGCAACGCAGATGAGCGTCGAGGAGCACGACGGCATGCTGGTTCCTTGGACAGGGAAAGCAGGCCACACGGGCTATCTAACCTCTTACGACGGGAAGCTTGCGCAGGCTGTGTTCAATCGCGAGGCGGGGCGGCTTGAGTTCACGCAACTTGCCGACTTCGATTTCAACGCGAAGTCCTTCTGCACCGACAGCGAAGGCGAGTTCATCTATTGGTCCGTTGGCCGCAACGGTGTCGGCGAAGTCGAGTACGATGCGCAGGGCAATGCAAAGCCCGTTCAGGTAACGGACAACCGCATCATGGCAACGAAACTCTACAAGGGCACGTTCTGCGACCCGTATGTTCTCAGCAACATGAGCCATCCGGTTGACCAGATGTGCACCTTTGCCCACGGTTATTCGACGATGGCCCTGCTAACCACCACAATAGACGACTTCGCAAACAGCCTGGCATCCCTGTGGTATACAGAGGTTCCTGTATGCGTTTGTCCGACGATGCTTGCTTCGACGCTTGTGACGCCACTTGTGCCTGCGGGCGAAAGCGCGGAGTTCCTTGTCACCATTCGAAACGACGGCAACGTCCACATCACTGGCGCAACCTTAGCGCTCATCGGTGACGACGGGCAGGAAGTGTCCACGGCGAGCTTGGAGTTCTCGAAAGACACCATGCAGGCTTCGGTGTACAACCCGCCGGCAGAGACGGCCACAGGAAAGGTAATGACTATCGGCCCCAGGTACGCCGGCGGCTACTCGCTTGGCAAGCCCCGACCTGCCGAAGCGGAAGAGGCATCGCAGGAAGAAAAGCTGCAACCCTTAACGCTGTTCAGCGTAGAAAAGGCCTACGCGGATGAAATTGACGGTTTGCTCAACGTAGACGCAACCTACGAACTTGCACCTGGAAAGACGGCCGTGTATTCGGCGAAGCTTCCGGTACCTTCAGACTGGTCGGGCAGCTATCAGGTTTCTCTTAAAATCAAGAACGTGAACTATGTGGGGACCGCGAATCTCGAACAACATTTATTGTTAGGCAACGCAGGGTCCAGCCCCCTGATATCCAGTTTTGCAGAAGAGCTGTCCAGCCTGCAGGTGAGCAACGAGATTGGCGCCAACCTCGACGCGCATCAAGATGCACCGGTTGCCGTGCGCCGCAAGGATAGTGATGAAAACGGGGGACTCGACCCTGAGAACAGCACCGATTCCTCAGGCGGCAACAGCTCACAGTCGAGTACCAACAGCTCTCAACGACAAAACGCCGTCGGCAGCAGTGGCGTCAGCGGCAGCGACGCCAAAAAGCTTGCGGCAACAGGCGACGACCTGCACTTCGGCCCGCTTGGCATAGCCGTGGGCGCGGCAGCAGCAGGTCTTGCTGCGTATTCGGCACGTCGGCAGGCGCTTGAGGACAACGACCCAGACAGTCCGTGATTTCAAGACTGTTAGCTTCCTGCTCGAGTCGCTGCGCTTACGCGACCTCAGGGTCTACCCATCCGCTAGCGACGGGAACGTGTCGAACTAGTGCGATCGTTGCTGCCTTGGACCTACACCCAGGTGTCGCAATTCTTGTGGTAGCAAACTTGGTTGCAATCTTTGGGGCACCATCCATTGCCGCCACCCGATACTGCGCTTAGTTCTTCGTCTGAAAGCTCGTAGCCTTCCTCCTTGGCCAGCGCCAGGATCTCTTCGGGAGTCTTGGCGTTTACGGCCTTGGCCTTCTGCTCGTCTGTCAAGTCTTCGAAGTTCATACGAACCTCCTCGTGCCGTGGCACCCTCGACCCCGCCGGGCCGGCGCCGTTTTCACTTCTGCATATTCTACGCTCCGACAACGCTCTCCGTCTTGTTTGTTACGAGACGCCCGAAAAGTAAAACACTATTATGACGGCAGCAGAACCGAGAGTTGGGACTGTGCGATACGGAACAGCCTGCAAGCATGGGAGGCGCGTCGGGAAAAGAGTAGCCCTGGCCGCTACTGTACGTGGAGGCCAGGGCATAGTTACATTATGCACTCATCCACGTGAATGTCAAACTTTTTGTATTCGTGACAAGGAGGTCGCGTGACCTCCTTGTCACGGCCCCTTTGCGTTCGATCAGCCCATAACTTAAGCGGGGAAGGGACATGCCGTATAG
>JAFUCW010000345.1 GCA_017459485.1 Eggerthellaceae bacterium
CTTCAACGTGCCGGCAGGCAGCTTCCAGTCGGGCCTTGCTGCAGTGGACTCCGGCCAGTACAGCGAAGTGATGAAGCAGGTGGGCGGCGGTAACCCGTGGGCGTCGGGCGCTTCGTATGCCGGCTTCGTCATCCTGTGGTTCGCCGCCTTCATTGCCGAAATCGGCGCGAAGAACAAGCTCAAGGAAGTCAACATCGGCATGACGTTGTCCATCGTCTTCATCGCCCTTACGGCTACGGTGGCATGCATCGCGTTGATATCGCATATCGAAGAAACCTCGAGCGCGGCCATCCCGATCCTTTTCCTGGCAAACGCCATCAACCCAGGCTTTTCCGTGGTTCTGGCCATCATCATTTTCACGGGCATTTACACCACGTCGGTTCCGCTACTGTGGACAGGCGTCAAGGCTGTAGCGAAAGAGGGCACGCAGCGCTACAAGATCGGCATCGTGGTTGGCGGCATCATCGGTTGCGTGGTCGCCCTGTTCGTCGACTATCGCGTACTGGTAAATGTCCTCTACGGATTGAACGGCTACCTTGGATTCATCCTAGTCGCATTCATGATCATCTACGATATTCGCACGCGCCTGAGCACGAAGCACGCCGCGCCCATAGGCCCAGTTCTTGGCGGCTACGAAGGCGCAAGTGAGACCGCTGCAGGCCAGGTTTCCGATGTGGCTCAGGTTTCCAGCCCCGTCCAAGATGCCAAGGCGGCCATGAACACCGAGGCAGGCCAGGTTTCCGACGCAGCCCCTAACGCCGAGGCAGGCGACGCAGATTCCGCATAGACAGACAGGCCTTTAGCACCAGCAAAAGAAACCAAGGCGACAGGTGCGGTAGGGGGTGGTCCGCCATCCCCTACCGCACTTATTGCATCTCTAAGACTACCAAGGAGGCATCCGAAAGGGGAGCTGACATCTGACAGGGGCACCCCCGTCCCCTTGTCAGACGTCCGCACCCCCCTTGTCAGATGTCTAAACGAAGGCTATGTGATATCGTAGACGCATGTTCGGGACCAAAACAAACCAACGTATCTTCCGAATCCAGGGCGGGAACATCGGAGATGCCTGCACGTTTGTCGAAAGCCTGCTAGAACACAGGGACGTCAACAAAGAAACGGCGTCGGAGACCCTTCTCGTTGCCGAAGCTCTCTTGCAAAAAATCGTCGACTACGGCATTGACGAAGATACAGACCTGGAAATCAGAGGAGCAGACCGGCTTGGAGAATTTCGAATCACTTTCGGGTTCGAAGGAAGGGTGTTCGCACGTGGCGAAGACACGCAGGATTCCGTAGAAGATAGAATTCTCGACGCTTATGACGACAAGCTCGACTACAGCTACCGATCGGGCTACAATGCAATCAGCATCTCGGTGAACAGGAGTCGCCGAACGTCGGTGCGTGCCTGCGCGGTCGCAACCTTGGCAGCCATCATCGCCTACCTCCCTTTAAGCCTCCTGTTCGATGCACGCGGACAGGAAGGACTGCTCGAAAACTACGTCTTTCCCCTCGAGCAGATGTATGCCAACGCCATGCTTATGGTTGGCGCCCCAATGACGTTCTTTTCGCTCCTCAAGAACCTGACGGATACCTATGTCGTGTCCCAAAGAGATTCCGACGTGCGCTGGCTCCAACTGCGCACATTTGCAACCTCTGCATTTGCCATACTAGTGGCGTTCGTGACGTTTTTCGCCGTAAGCATAGCAGTTTCCGGCGTAGCTGGAGAAGAATCTGCATTCGGCGGTTCGCTCAACCGTTCGTTTGCCGATGTCGTCACCTCGCTCATAACCCCCAGCATCTTCGAGCCCTTCGAGGCCGTCTCCCCCATTCCGCTTTTGGCCGTAGCCCTTTTGTGCACCTACGCACTGTGTTCTACAGGCAAGTACTTCGACGCCTTGCGGCAGGCAATGATGGCCTGCTATGTGCTCTTCTCCCGCATGCTGCACGTCATCATCGCCGCACTGCCTCTCTTCTGCTTTCTCGCAGTCATGGACGTGCTTCTTGATTCGGGCATTGAAAGCCTCGTTGAAATGATGGGCTATCTAGTAATAGGTATTGCGTGCACGCTGCTGCTATTTGCCACCTATGTTGTCAGGCTGCGTTTCCACGGCGTTCAGGTAATCCCCTTCGCGAAAAAGCTCATTCCGCTTCTTCGCGAGAATGGCATAATCGGGTCTGCCATCGACGCGGCACCGTACAACGTCAGGTACTGCTCGAAAGTCTTTGGGATGAATCGTGCGAAACTCGAAAGAAACCTGCCGGTACTCGCCGAACTGAATCTGGATGGCAACTGCTCCATCCTTATGTTCTACACGCTCCTTTTCATGTTTGTGACAGCCACGGAGGTCTCGTGGCTCAATCTTATTGGGCTGGCACTGCTCATCTTGTTCCTCTCGCTCGGGGCACCAAACCAGCCAGGGAGCATCCTGATCGGCATGTTGATAGTCACCACGTATCTGAACACGTCCGGAGTAATATGCGACGCCATCATCTTGGAAGCCTTTTTCGGAAGCGCGCAGAATCTTATCAACGTTGTCGGCGACATCGTCATGGTCGCAATCGACGACAGCAAAGAGAAAGCACGTGCGGAACAATGACGGAATGGTAAAGTGTGCCTGACTCGCTTCATCATAGGCTCACTAGGGGACATCTAGGGGACATCTGACAAGGGACAGGTCATTTGTCATATATCCTCTTGCAAGGTATGTCATATAACAAATATGACAAGTGGCCTGTCCCCTTGTCAGATGTCAGATGCCCCCTTTCATCCCAAGGATGCTACGGTACAGACGCTCGTCTACCGCTCCGAACACGTTGAAGACAACCGCCATGCTTGACTGCCGATCATCGAGCCACGAACGAACCGTATCCACCGCAATCGCAGCCGCCTGATCCTGCGGAAACCCGAACACACCCGTGCTTATGCAGCAAAACGCAATCGAGCCCAATCCTTCTGCAGCAGCAGCGTCAAGGCAGCTTTCGTAGCACGACGCCAGCTGCCTGCGGTGAACCTCGGTCGGATTCCCCGCCGCGATGGGTCCAACCGTGTGCACGACGCGCTTAGAGGGAAGATTGAACGCGTCGGTGATCTTCGCCTGGCCGGTGGGCTCCTCATGTCCCTGTGCTTCCATGATGCGATTGCATTCGATGCGCAACTGCACGCCTGCGAACGTGTGGATGGCGTTGTCGATGCAATAGTGCAAAGGGGCCCAGCACCCGAGCCTCTGGGAGTTCGCGGCATTCACGATGGCATCTGACGCAAAGGTGGTTATGTCACCACGCCACAAGCGCAACCGGCCGTCAACGGGTGCATGCTCCGCATCCTCCAGCCCATGGATGCCCGCTTCTGCGATAAGCCCCTGCAAAAGCTCGTCTTGCAACGCCGTGAACTCATCGCTCGCAGGCCATGGCGGACGCGTGTTCACCAAGGCGCGAAACTGCAACCACGGGTCGGTTTCCTTGACGATATCGAGCGCACGCTGGCCGCGCTCCTCTTCGAGCATGCGAACGAGCTGCTCGACCACGTCCGTCTTTCGTTTCGGCTCCATCGCGTCCCTCTCTATCGTGCCTCAAGCAACTCCGCATTCGACACGTGCCGCCCAATCGACCACTGCGCACCCCGTCCTTTGCATGTGCGCGAATGGATACGAACTCGTGACGGATCGGCATCCGTTTGCTTCCACTGGTATGTTACCAATTACACTTGTGTCATAGTGAGCGCCCCCAAAAAGCTGCACGAACACGCAGGAAGTACTCGCATCAAGACGAAAGGCGAACGGCCATGCAAATTGAGGCCACCGAGCGAATGACCGCTCCTCGGAAAGACGCTCTTTCCACAGACCATTCGTCTGCAAGCGCGCTGCATGCGAAGCGCTGGCTTGCCTACCTTCCCAAAGCGGCCGTTCTCTTTGGTCTGCTCCTCCTGATTGCGCGCACGGCGCCCTCGTGGCCCCCAGCGGGCATCGCGCTTGCCTGGGCGCTCCTCAGCGGTGGCTGCGCCGTGGGGTTTGCCTACCATGCGGTTGTCCGCAAGGCGCTTCGCCAACTGACTCTCCAGGAAGGCGGAAAGCTTGCACGATTGAACGGCGGACGCATCTTGAGCCTTGTCGTCTCGTTCGTTGCATCGGCCCTCTGCATGGCAGGGCTGATGATCGAAGCACCTAAATGGCACCCCGAAGTATGGGGCCTAATTGCCCTTTCCGTCTTCGCCTACATCGGCATCTACCTGCTGATGAACAAGTTTCTAAGCGGGGAATACGCCGCGCCGTTCAGAGAATCGCGCACGGTCGCATGGAGCAGCGCGATCGTTGCCCTGTTCTTATGCGCAGCGTACGCGGTGCTCGTCGCTCTCCAACCTGCGGTCACCTACACCAGCGCTGCCGAGGCGTTTGCGCTTGCTCCCCAACCGTTTGCGGAGTCTTCCTCGCCACTCATGGTCGAGCTGGGGAAGTACACGGCACTTGCCGACGGCCTGGTCGCATACGGTACTTCGAAGGCCGCCGAAGTGTCCTCCGGGGGCTACCTTGCCTGGATGATCGCCCTTCATGCCTCCGCGTTTTTCGGCATAGCAACCCTGATCGGGCTATGCTCGCTTGAATGGAGCGAGCTCAAAAAGGTGTTCCTTCCTCTTTCGGGGGGCCAAGCGCCTGTCAAGCGCTACGCTGCAACCGCTGCCGCGCTTCCGCTCGTTCTTGCTGTGGGGTTTTTCGCCGCCGACGCGACGGCTGCACGCATGACCGAAAGCAATGGGTACACCGCAGCCGAGCAGTTCATCCGCAACCAGGTGGGAGTTGCCGCTGCCGTGATCGACGGCAAGTACTACGACCAGGTGGCCGTCGACAATCTGGTCGCACAAGCCAAAGCCAACTCCGCCGCACTTGCCCAGGAAGCAGAAGCGACGCTCACACCTCTGGTCAACGGTTACTTCGATGCCTGCGTTGCCAATGTGGATGGCTACCTTGACTGGTACTACAGCCTGCCTGCCGACTACGAGCGCCTTGGACAGATGATCATCGGATCGGCCGAAAGCTACGCACAAGAGCAATTCGAGGCGCGCATCGCCGAAGGCGTCGACGACGCGCAACTATCAAGCGCCTTCGAAACCTTCAGCGAACGTGCCGCAGCTCTTGAATCCGATCTGAACAGGAAGCTCGCCGACTACGAAGTGCGCAACGTCCCCGACTGGCTGATAAAGAAAAACGAGGTCCTGAACAGCGACTTCCTTGCGAGCCCCCTCCAACCCGCCCACAGGATTATGGACACGAGCACCCGGCTGGGCATCAGCGGCGCAGCAGGCGTGGTCACGGGAATTGTCGTGAAGCGCATCACCCAGCGGGCGCTCACGAAGCCGTTCTTCAGCAAAATCGCTTCGCGCATCGCAAGCACCCTTGCCAGCCGCGGCGTAGGGGCAGCCGCAGGCGGGGTCGTGGGGTCGCCGGCGGGACCTGCGGGAGTTGTCGCAGGCATCGCCATAGGGACCGCCGCAAGCGTCGGCGTCGACTACGGCTTGCTCAAAATCGACGAAGCGCAGAACCGCGAGGGCTATCGGGACGAAATCGTGGAGACCATAGAAGAGTCGCGCGCCGAAATGCTCGACGCGGTCAAGATCGAGTAGCGACCGACCACGTTTCGGCACAAGGCGCAGCGTGCCTCCTTGGGTTAGACTCGCAGCTGCCAGAACGCCACAGCGCTCGCTGCTGCCACATTGAGCGAGTCAACCCCTTCGCGCATGGGTATTTTCGCCACGTAGTCGCACGAGGCAATGGTGGAAGCTGCCAGCCCATCGCCTTCGGTTCCAAGCACAAGGGCAAGCCGGTCTTCGGCTGCCAATTCGGGCGCGTCGATAGAGTGGGCGTCGTCGCTCAACGCGAGTGCAACCGTCCTGAACCCTTCCCGGGAAAGAAGCGCAAGGCCCGCTTCCGGCCAATCTGCCAAGCTACTGCCAATGCGCGTCCAAGGAACCTGGAAGACCGTACCCATCGACACGCGCACGCAACGACGATAGAGCGGGTCGCAGCATGTTGGCGTAACGAGCACTGCGTCTATGCCAAGCGCTGCCGCACTGCGAAACAGCGCGCCCACATTGGTGTGGTCAACAATTCCCTCGAGCACCGCCACACGTCGAGCAATGCCGCCATCCCTGCAGGTGGCAAGGAGGTTTTGCACATCCGGTAGCGCCGGGCGCCGCATCGCGCAAAGCACGCCGCGCGTCAGCTCAAAACCCGTCAGCAGGGCCAGCACTTCGCTTTCCCCCGTATAGACAGGGAGAGAGGCAGCGTTTTGCTGGGCGCATGCCTGCGCCACCAAAGGACGAGCGAGTTCCAGCTTGTCGCGCTCCATGAGAAACGAAAGCGCCACCATGCCTGCGTCAAGCGCCCTTTGAATGACCTTGGGGCTTTCGGCGATGAAAACACCCTGTTCAGGTTCGATCCTATTGCGCAGTTGCGCCTCGGTCAGCCTGGAAAACGCCGCAACGCGCTCGTCGTCAAGCGATGCGATCTCGACAATGTCCATAGCGAACACCCGCTCCCTTGTGGCTGTAGGTCTTTCGCTCATTCTACACCGCAGGCGACCCGAGCAAGGCGACCCGCACGGCAAGCACCCGCTTGCACGCGGCGTTACCGCGCAACAAAAAACTCGTTTCGTGCATGAAAAAGCCAGTTTGAGGCGACCGTAGACCAGGTACGCCCCTTCAGCATCAGCATTTCCCCAGGTCGACTGTCTTGCGGCAGCCTTTTCGCGCGCCCCATTCGCCTCAATCTGGCCTTTTCGTGCACGAATGTGGTTTAGGATGCCCGAAGAGCCCGTCTTTGAGTCTGACTGTCAACGCCATTGCGGCATGCCCAACAAACGGCTGGTAAAATGATGCAAAACGAGTTTGGACCCAGGAAGGGCGACATCATGACCGAGCTGTTCGTATCCGACATACATGGCAACTACGAAACGTTTTCGCGTATCTTGCGAAACGCTCCAGCAGACGCGCACCTTCACATGGTAGGCGACATCTACGACCGCGGACCGCAACCCGACCTGGTCATGGACGCGCTTGCCCAATGGCCAAGCGTCGACATCCAATGGGGAAACCACGACGTGCTGTGGATGGGCGCCGCCCTTGGGCAACCAGGCAGCGTAGCCAACGCCGTGCGCATCTGTGCGCGCTACGGCAACCTCTCGATACTCGAGAATACGTACGGAATCGACCTGGAGCCTTTGCGCGCGTTTGCAAGGGATGCGTATGCGGACGATCCCTGCGTGGCATTCGGGCTCAAGGGAAGCCCCGACCTGCCCCCCGAAGAGCTGGAAGAGACCGTCAAAGTGCAAAAAGCCATGGCCTACATCCAGTTCAAGGTAGAGCATGCGCTCATCTGCGAAAACCCTGCATTCGGGCTGGAATCGCGCGACCTTCTGCATCGCATTGACTTCGAAGCGGGCACCATCGAACTCGAAGGAAAGCTCTACCCGCTCAAGGACACCGTCTTCCCTACCATCGACCCGGAAGACCCCTATGCGCTCACCGACGGCGAAGCGCAGGTCGTGGAGCATCTACAGGAAGCGTTC
>JAFUCW010000346.1 GCA_017459485.1 Eggerthellaceae bacterium
CGGCAGATTCCAGCGAGGCCCCGCATGAAGGGGAAGAGGTCGTCATCGGCTTCACGGCAGGCGTGCCAAGTTCTATCAACGGGCAGGAAATGCCTCTGCTCGACCTGATCATTCACGCCAACGAAATTGCCGGGCGCAACGGCTACGGGCGTCTGGACATGATCGAGGATCGCGTGGTGGGCATCAAGAGCCGCGAATGCTACGAGTGCCCTGGAGCGTTGCTGCTGATCAACGCCCATAAGTCGCTTGAAATGCTCTGCTTGAGCGCAGAAACGCTGCGTGAAAAGCAGAAGCTCGACATCCAATGGGCAGACGCGGTCTATCGCGGCCTGTGGTATTCGCAGATTCGCGAGGCGATCGATGCGTTCAACGCCTACACGCAACAGCACCTTACCGGCGAAGTGCGCTTCAAGCTGTGTTGCGGAGGACTGTTCTTGGACGGTGTGCGCGCCGATGCGCCGCTCTACGACTACAATCTGGCCACCTACGACGAGTCTGACACCTTCGAGCATGCGAAGTCCGAAGGGTTTATCTACGTCCATGGCCTGCCGCACATCACCTGGTCGCGCGCACAGGGGCCGGGAAGTAGATAGGACCCTGAGAGCGGGGGACGTCCGGGAGCGGGGGACGGGTGCATCTGTCACGTTCGCGGTACAATGCTGCGCAGGGCGGCGGGTTCCGCGCGAATGTGACAGTGAACCTGTCCCCTTGTGTGTATTGGAAGATAGGTAGGTTGATATGGCGCTCTGGTCTGGCAGGTTCGAAGAGGCACCCGATGCGTTCGCGCACAGGTTCGGTGCCTCGCTCGAGGTCGACAAGGCAATGGCTGCACAAGACATTGCAGGCTCCATCGCACATGCACATATGCTTGCTGCGCAGGGAATCATTTCGGGCGACGACGCCCGTGCAATCGAAGAGGGCCTTTGCGCTATCCGCTCCGAAATCGAGGCGGGCACGTTTGCATGGGATGCCGCCGACGAAGATGTGCACATGGCGGTCGAGCGCGTGCTTACCGAGCGCATTGGGCAGGCGGGCGCGCGTTTGCATACTGGTCGTTCGCGCAACGACCAGGTGGCAACCGACCTACGCCTGTTGGCGACGGATCTGTCCGGGCAGCTCATGGAGGCGGACGTCTCTTTGCGCGCTGCACTGATAGCTGAGGCCGAGAAAAACGCGGACGTGGTTTTGCCAGGGTATACGCATCTGCAGCATGCCCAGCCGGTGTCGTTTGCGCATCATCTGCTCGCGTACTACTGGATGCTCACACGCGACTTCATGCGCATGAAGTTCGCTCGCATAGCGGCAGACGCCAACCCGTTAGGCGCTGCAGCCCTTGCTGGTACCACTTACCCGATCGACCGCCAGCAGACGACCGATGAGCTGGGTTTTTCGTCAACAATGCCCAACTCGCTCGACGCTGTGTCCGACCGCGACTACTTGCTGGACTTGGAGTACGCGTGTTCGGTATGCGCTATGCACCTTTCGCGCTTGGCGGAAGAGATCGTGCTGTGGTCGAGCACGGAGTTCGGTTTCGTCACGCTTGCCGATGCGTGGTCGACAGGAAGCTCCATTATGCCGCAGAAGAAAAACCCCGACTTCGCCGAGCTGGTGCGCGGCAAGACCGGACGCGTGGTGGGCAGCTTGGTCGGTTTGCTAGTTACCTGCAAAGGGTTGCCGCTTGCCTACAACAAGGACTTGCAGGAATGCAAGGAGGGTGCGCTCGACGCTGCTGCAACACTGACGGATTGCCTGCGCGTGATGGAGGGCATGGTGTCCACGTGGACTGTGAACGCCGAGCGCATGGCAGCTCAGGCGGCGACTGGCTTCACGGCTGCTACCGACGTGGCAGACTACCTTGCCAAAGCAGGCATGCCCTTCCGCGAAGCCCACGAAGTGGTGGGCAAGCTGGTGCTTGACTGCGAAAAGCGCGGTGCTGGGCTTGAGGACCTGACGCTGGAAGACTTCCAGGCGGCAAGTCCTCTGTTTGGCCCCGACGTCGTGGGCACGCTCAATCCGGCAGCCATCGCAGGCGCGCGCAACTCGTTCGGTGGTACAGGCACCCAGGCCGTTGCAGAACAGATTGTCCTAGCCAAGTCCACTCTGGATAAGGACAAGGGCCAACTGGGCTAGACCTGAACAAGGTTGCCGCCGGGCAGAGTGCTGCATCGGGCAAAGTTGCCGCCGTGCAGAGCGCCACATCGGGCAAGCAAGCCGCCGGGCAGAGCGCTGCACCGGGCAAAGGCGGCCGATACGATGAACGCTGTCTGAACGTGGACCGAACGACCTAGCTGTTCGATTGCGTGCCTGCGCTTTCGGTGTGCGCACGCATCGCCTCTGCGGTTTCCTCGATGATTGCCTCATCGACTCCTAGTGCGCGAAGCCTTTCAGCCATGCTGTCGACAGCCTGCTCGATGCCCTGCTCGATGCCTTGGCCAATGCCCTGCACGATGCCTTGCTCGATACCCTGTTCGATGCCTTGCTCAATGCCTTGTTCGATGCCTTGCTGCCTCGCCTCTTCTTCAAGGCGTGCAGCACGCTCCCGCATCAGTTCTAACACTTCGCCGCCCATGGTCCTGCTCACCTTCTTTCGCAGTGCGTCGTGCGATCGGAGTATGTGGTCGTTGGCTCTTATTATAAGCTCAAGGAGCTGCTCATAGAGCAGTGAATCACCTTCGCCGAGGGTGGCAGACTCGAGGTTGGTGCGAAGCTCTGCGCACTCCGCAATCAGTTGCGCTGTCCGACCGTCATCGGACGCGATTCGCCCCATCTGCTTTTCATAGCGCATAAGGTAGTAGGGCAGAAGGAGCAGGAGATGCTTCTCGAAGAGCTCGCTGCTTGTGATGCGTTGCGCTTTGACGACTTTCGCCGTGTAGTCGAACGACTCTCCGCTGGGAAGGTTCACCTTCATTGCCAGTTCGTCGGGGGTGTTGGCGGTGTCGCGTAGGAAAAGCACGCACGATTCGGGGAAGTCCATTTCGTAGGGTGCCCCTGCTTCCAGAGCACGCTCTAGCGCGATGGAAAAATCGTACTCGATCATGCGCACGACCATGTCTGTGTCCGGGGTGGACTGGCACTCAAGGTGGTAGATCTTGTCCTGGACCCTGAAGACCGAGTCTGCGATTATGGTGCCACGGAGTCCTTCGTGTTCGTTGCTGAAGGGGATGACGGGCGTGTTGGCCGGGTAATTCCTTCCGAACGCTTCGTTGACGAGCGGAATGATGAGCTGCGGGGTCTTGTGGAGCATAGTTTTGAATACGGAATCGAACACGGTGTTGTCTGCCATGACGGCCTCCTTTCCTGCGGGTGGGGGGCTGTCCTTCGGCAAAACGAAGTTAGGAGCACACGTCGTGTTCGTGGCGGGATGGTCCCATGCTCCAACCTTACGATCGCCCAATTGCAACCGTAATTTGTCTGCTGTGTATATAGTTTATCACATCATAAGAACGTATGTACTAGCAAACATATGTTCACATAACGAACACGTTCGTTCGAAGAAACAAGGAATAGCTATGCCAGGAAAGGGATACATCTTACCTGGACGATTCTGCTGAAATGAAATCGTACCTTAAATCATCCGATACCAAGGGACCTCCAAATGGGACGTCGAGTGCGGATAGGCGGCGACCCCGAATGAGGCGTCACTCCACAAATACGATCGACAACCACCGAAGGCGCCCGGGATTGGCGGCCTAGGTGGTCCAAAAAACGTCCGCACCCTCAAAATCGAGAACAACTGGGAAAACATGGGAAATACTGGGAAAAACTGGGAAAAACTGGGAAAAACTGGGATAATTTAGGAAATATGGGAAGAAGAAGGAAGTGAATCTACTCTTCTTGTTTCACAGGCACATTCTTAACAAGTGGTGATGATCATGGATACAAACCCCTTCAAGCCAACATTTGGCCAAGCGCCAACCTTCCTCGCAGGACGCGACAAGTTCATAGAGGATTTTGTGGAAGGACTCGAAAATGGTCCTGGCGACCCAAACAGGGCCACTATCGTCGTAGGCCCTCGTGGTTCAGGCAAGACCGTGCTTATTCAGGAGGTATCAAGACAAGCCGCCTCTCTTGGATGGATTACGGTTTCTGTCACGTGTGCAGAGGGCATGTTGGACGAAATTCTGGTTCTGACAAGGAAGAGGGGGTCCCATTTGTTGGATCTGCCGCCGCAGTCACGTGTTACGTCCGTGCAGGCTGCAGGGTTTGGGGCATCGCGTGAGGTAGTGCCTGTGCGAACCACCTGGCGCTCCGACATGGAAGATCTGGTTGACGGGCTCAACGAACAGGGTGTCGGCCTCTTGATCACCATTGACGAGGTCAGTGCGACGAGCGAGGCGCTCAAGGCCTTCATAATCGCCTACCAGCACTTCGTGACCGAGGGCAGGAACGTGGCGTTGCTCATGGCGGGACTTGCCAGTAAAGTGTCCTCGTTGCTCCTGGATGACGAGGTGTCTTTCGTGCGCAGGGCCATTCAGAGAGAGCTGGGCAGTATCGACCTTGCCGATGTCGAGCTTGCGATGCTCTCGACCGTCGAGTCGTCCGGGAGAAGCATCGCTCCGAAGGTCCTTCATGAAGCCGCCTCCGCGACAAGTGGCTATGCGTACATGATCCAGCTTGTGGGTTACTACATGTGGCGCCAGCGGCCTCAGAAAAAAGAGATTGACCTTGCCGACGTAGAGCTTGCACACGAACAGGCATTGCACGAGATGAAGCGCGCTGTGTATGTGCCTACTTTAAGGGAGATGACGCGCCGAGAGGCCGAGTTTGTGGGCGCTATGGCGCAAGAAGGCCCGGTCACAACGCTGCATGCGGTCGCCGGGCGTATGGGCATTAGCACCAACAATGCAGGAAAGCTCAGGCGCAGATTGGTGGAGCGTGGGGCTGTTGGCGATTTGGGCCACGGTCGCATGGCCATCGAGATTCCGGGCATGGGCGACTACCTGAAAGCCATGGATGCGGATCTTTCGTATTAGGCGACACAGGGCGCAGGAGGGGTGACACGGGGGACAGTCTCTGTGCCATCCCAGTTGCGTCAGCAGGCGGTGCATCCCTCAAGGGCCTTGCTACGAATTTGCGGTGCGTCCTCCCGCCCCGGTGACGCGGGTTCAAGGCCCTCTGCCGTTCGTCGAAATCTTGGGTAGGGCTCGCGGACCCTCCGTCTTGCGCATGCCCCGAATCCCACAAGGCATTGGGTAGCGCAGGGCGGCGAATTGCTGCAAGAAAACCCCTTGACGGAGTGGGCTTTGCTATGACACACTTCGAATCGCCAAACATTCACGTGTCTGCGTGTACAAGGCGCGCGAGACAACCGGTTCGTGGAAGGGCATCTGTCCACCACGGTGCGTTGTTTCGCGCGCGTGAATGTTTGGCGACATGGGGTGGATGCTCTTCTCCGAGTAGTTCGCGCTGGTCGCCAAACTGTTTAGGGTCTTCGCTGAGGCCCGAATCTTCTTTTTCGCGACCTGCGTTTTCAGCCGCGAAGGCCATCTTCCCTGTGTGCGACATGTTTTCGGGTAGCGCCGTGCGCCGTTTCGGGCTTGCGCGTGCACCCCACGGCCGCACTGGCCGCGCATGAAAGGGAAGAAGCATGAAGGCAAACGTGAAGGCGCCAGGAACCCTTGGTAAGAAAATGCTGTCTCTACTGCTCAGCCTTGTGCTGGTGGTGGGGCTCGCTCCGGCAACACCGCCGCAAGAGGCATGGGCAGAGGAAGGGACGGTTCAGCAGTTTTCCATACCCTCAGAAGAGGCGGGGCAGCTACTTGCCAGCGAGGACAGGGGCCTTTCAGGGGATGGGCAATCTTTGCTGCTTGACATTGATGCAGGGCGCACTGCAGGTGATGTCGACGTTAATCGTGACTCGGTCAATGGGCTCGATTCGCTTTCGAATTTTCAGATAGAGTCGCCACCTGGTCTTAGTCCCATGTCTTTGAGCACGAAGTCCTCAAACCAGTACTGGCATTTTTGGAGTGAAGGCGACCCTTTCACTTTGGGGAATGACATTGTTATTAAGTGGGAAGATGTTACATCAACTGCCCCATATGCGTATGCAGTGTCTCTTTACGACCCGAATGGTACTTGCGTTGGGTCGCATAGATACCCTTCATCGGGCACATATGAAGCGAATCAGAGCTGGCGTGCTACCTGGCCATATAAAACTACTCTTTCGCAGCCATCTGGACGGTGGAGAGCTTCACTAGTTTTTTACGACTCTTCTGGAGCGCAGACCTCTAAGCCGGAGATTAGTTTTTTTGTTAAGGATACCCCTATTACGGCCAGCCACAATCTTGAAACCACCACAACAGTTTCTGCGCTCGATTCACACACTTTCTATTTTGACACAAAAGGCAGCAATATAAAGTATCAGTGGTATTGGAACACGACG
>JAFUCW010000347.1 GCA_017459485.1 Eggerthellaceae bacterium
ACCACAGCTGCAATCACGATTGCGACGATCGGCGTCTTGCTGGCGTTGCGCGAAGGCTGCTGTTCGGCACCCGGGGCTTGCGGCGCTTCCGGCGAGGCGGTCGCCTGCGCCACCTTCTCGAGGTTCTGCCCGCAAACGGGGCAGAAGCGCGTGCCGTCGGGAGCCTGGTTGCCGCATTTGGGACAAAACATGACGCACCTTCTTTCGGGGTTTCAGACCGCAGGTTCATTATGCTCGGCTGGCTATGCGGTCGGCGGCGGGTTGCCAATTTAGTCAATGACTAAGCGGCATTGCGTGTGAACAGGCACGTTCCCGAAGATATCATCGAAACTGCGGAACGGAACGGGAAGGAGCACGTCGAACCATGACTACGACGACCAAAACGCTCAGCGCGGCAAAGCTCGCAATCATCGCCCTCGCCGCCGCCTGCCTGGCCCTCTGCTGCGCCCTGCCCGCGCCTGCGCACGCTGCCGACCTGCAAACAGCGAAGCCCGCTTCCGCTTCGAAGACCCTTGCGACCCAGAAGGCCAAGGTCTACAAGATCAAGACGGCCGCCCAGTGGCACAACATCGGCAACTACAAAGGCGGCACCTTCAAGCTGATGAACAACATCACGCTGAAGAGCACGGGCCAATATCTGACGATAAACAAGAAGTACGCGTACACGATCGACCTCAACGGCAAGAAGATCAAGACGAATTACTCTGGAAACGCCGCGCGGAGCGCTCCGTTGTCGATGACCAAGGGCACGGTTACCGTTAAGTCGAGCCAGAAAAACAAGGGGGTCTTGTATTCGACGGAGTTCTTCGCCGTCGACGTCGCGGGTGGCAAGTTCTGCCTGGAGAGCGGCAGCATCGTGGACGACTACGTTGACTTCAGGAACGATGCCTGCTCGGCGATCTGCGTTAGCAACAATGCCAAGTGCGTGCTCAAGGGTGGAAAAGTGCGGGGCGTGTGCAATGGCGTGACCGCGATGGATTCGGCGAGCGTGCGCACGCAAGGCTCCAAGACGAGCCCCTACATCCGCGCGGGCGCCCATGATTCCACGGTGGCGTTCACGCACTTCGGAAGCGCCATCAACATTGCGTCGCGCACCGCGAAGCTTTCGCTGAAAGGCGGGAGCCTCGGCACGAAGGCAGACCCAGACGCCCCGTCGTACAGCGTGGTCGGCACATACTACTACACGCAATCGGGCCATTACCCGGTGCTCGACATGTATGGTCAGGCGCTCAAGCAAGCGAAGGGCTACAAGTTCATCGATCCCAGCGGAAACGACGTTCCGATCAGGCAAGACGCCCTGAACTCGACGTACCCGGGCGCTTCGCCGAAGACGATGCTCGAAACGTGGACCAAGAGCAGCGACGGTTACTACACCGTGTACGTCACGAAATCGTGATACTGCCCCTGGTCGGCGCAGGGTGCCGACTAGGATAGTTTTGCCTGACGGGAAGGGAGATGTGGAATGAATCGCGTTATCTGGACCAGTTTTGCATGGGTGGTTGCCTTCGCAATCGGCGTGGCGGCGTTCGCGTTCGCAGCAGCTGGGCAGGCACAAGCGCTCACAGTCGGCGCGCAGGCTGGCGCAGAGATTGCGGCGGTCGACTTGCACGCAAACGTCGCTACGCTCAATGCGGGGCAGCCTGCGTGGACTATTGCAGAAAGCGACGAGGTAAATTACAAGCTGTATGACGAGTATTGGGCAACCGACGATGGCGCCGAGGTGCACTGGAATGAAGCTGAGCAGGCCAAGGTCGCAAAACCGATCGAAAGCGTCGAAGCGGGGGTCGTTTACTACTATACCGTGGTGTTCACGGCCGACGATGGCTACGTGTTCTCCGATGATGTGGCGCTGGTGACTGCGGGGCAGGTCGTTTCCGTGCCAGACGAGGCGCGACAAATCACCGACGATGGCAAGAAGCTCACCTTCTACCGCTACTATTCGACTGTCGGCGTCGATGCGGACGGAGCCAACGAACTCGATTTGAGCGAAGTGAAGCTCTCCTGGAAGAAGAAGCAGTACAACGGCCAAGTGCAGGTGCCGACCGTTAAGGGCACGGTGTATTACAACGGGCGGGAGGCCGAGAAAGGCACGGAGTACAACGTGCGTTACAGCGCGTCTAAATCGAAGAAGGCGGGCGTATACACGGTTGTCGTCGAGGGCGATAACATGATTGGCGGCAGCAAGACCCTTGTGTACAGAATCACGCCAAAGGGCACGTCGCTTTCCAAGCTGACGGCGGGCAAGAAGTGCTTCACCGCCAAGTGGGCCAAACAGGCGACCCAAGCGGACGGATACGAAGTCGAATACGCCCTCAACAGCAAGTTCACGAAATCCGCCCAGACTTTGCAATTCGGCAAGAAGCAGACGAGTGGCAAGGTGGCAAAGGGCGTGAAAGCCAAGAAGAAGTACTACG
>JAFUCW010000031.1 GCA_017459485.1 Eggerthellaceae bacterium
AAGAGCTCTCACGAGCAAAGTGCATTGTTACAGGCGACATAGGATGCTACACGCTGGGCGCCCTTCCGCCGCTTTCCGCGCTCGACACCACTGTTGACATGGGTGCTTCGATTTCGATAGCGCACGGTTTCGAACTCGCGCTTTCCGAATCCGACCATCGTCCCATCGTGGGGGTCATCGGGGATTCCACGTTCGCGCATTCGGGGCTTACCAGTCTTCTCAATACCGCCTACAACCAAGGCAGCGGCACGGTATGCATACTTGACAACCGCACAACGGGAATGACGGGGCATCAGGGCAATCCCGTCAACGGCAAGACGCTGCAGGGACGAGTAACGCGTGAACTTGATCTTGAAAACGTGGTAAAGGCCCTTGGCGTCGACGACGTGAAAACGGTCAACCCCAACGACAGGGATGCGACACGCCAGGCCATCAAGGACGCCACGGAGGCCCACGACCGCCTTTCGGTGATAGTCTTTCGGAGCCCATGCGTTCTCCTGAGAGACTCGTTCAAGCCGAACGATCCCTACTTCGTGAACGGTTCGTGCACAGGCTGCGGGTCGTGCATTTCCCTAGGATGCCCTGCCATTGCGAAAAGCCCCGTCGACGGCACCGCTTCCATCGACCAAGCACAATGCGTTGGGTGCGGACAATGCGCCCAGTACTGCAACTTCTCCGCGATAGAACAGACGAAAGGAGGCCGCTAAGATGGACAAACCGCGTACTATTCGCGTATTGCTTGCCGGCGTGGGAGGGCAGGGGACCATCCTTGCTGCCGACCTTCTTGCCAAGACCGCCATTGCTTCGGGCATGAAAGTGAAACTTTCGGAAATACACGGGATGTCGCAGCGCGGCGGTTCGGTTACGACCGTGGTCAACATGGGCGAGGAAGTCAACTCGATGGTTATCAGCGAAGGAGAGGCCGACTACCTCCTTGCCTTTGAAACCACCGAAGCCCTGCGCAACCTTCCGTTCCTGGCCAAGGAAGGCAGGCTCTACGCCAACGATGTCCAGATTAGCCCTCTTCCTGTACTAACAGGCAAGGCAAACATGCCTTCCGCCCCCCAGCAGCGGCTCAAAGAGCGCGGCTGCATGCTTGTAGACGCCGACCGGCTTGCACTTCAAGCGGGGTCTGCGAAAAGCGCCAACGTGGTCCTCCTGGGCGCGCTTTCGACCGGGCTTCCCTTCGACCAGGACGTATGGGAGGAACAGATCAGGCTCAAGGTGCCCGAGAAGACCATAGACGCGAACATCGAAGCGTTTCGCCTTGGCAGGGCTAGTGTTTCGTGACCGATTCGACCTTGACCATGGACCCTCCCGGCCTTACCAGCAATGAAGCCGTGGTCGGTCGCTTCGCACCTTCCCCTACGGGGCGGTTGCAGGCAGGCAACATCTTCTCCTACCTTGTCGCCTGGATCGTTGCCAGGCGCGCAGGCGGACGCATGCTTCTGCGCATAGAGGACCTCGATCCGGACCGTTCGCGCCCTGAACTAGCCGACTGCGCAATGAGGGATTTGGGATCCCTAGGGCTTACCTGGGACGGAGCCCCCGTCTACCAAAGCTCGCGCCTCGACCTCTACCGAGACGCACTCGATCAGCTTTGTTCAATAGCAGAAGTGGATCCCTGCTTCTGCAGCAGAGCAGACCGTCGCAGCGCGTCTGCGCCCCATCCGGGGGAAGTGGCTCGCTATCCAGGCAC
>JAFUCW010000348.1 GCA_017459485.1 Eggerthellaceae bacterium
AGACGTTTTCCCCTTTGCGCGCAATCTTGTCGATCTCGTCGATGTAGATGATGCCTATTTGCGCTTTGGGAATGTCGAAGTCGGCTGCCGTAATAAGCTTGAGGAGGATGTTTTCGACGTCCTCTCCCACGTAACCCGCTTCGGTAAGCGTCGTCGCATCGGCAATGGCGAACGGGACGCGCAAGGTGCGTGCAAGGGTCTGGGCAAGAAGGGTCTTGCCCGATCCGGTAGGTCCAAGCAACATGATGTTGCTCTTGGCAAGCTCGACGTCGCTGCTGCTGCCCGTATCCATGGAAATGCGCTTGTAATGGTTGTAGACCGCAACCGAAAGCGCCTTCTTGGCATCTTCCTGCCCGATGACGTATTCGCTCAAACGGTCGAAAATCTCGTGAGGCGTTGGCAGGGAGGCAAGCACGTCGCCCACAGGAAGGGGCTCGCTGCTTGTAGCGGGTAGCGGTTCGCTGTCATCGGCGAATGCGCCGCCGACACGCAAACCCATGTCGCGCATCATAGCATCGGCGCTGATAGAGATGCATTCGTCGCAAATGTAGATACCGTTCGGGCCGCTGATCATGGCTCCCACCATGTCGGGGGTCTTACCGCAGAACGCGCAACGGATTTCTTCGCCTTCGTGGTCGTGTGTGTTCTTTGCCATGGTACCTCGCTCGTATAGATGGCAGCTCGCTTGCGAATTCAATCGGGATAACGGGTAGTGGTGCCGTAAGGCAATGCGCCCTATCGATACTACAGAATGCGAAAGGGCGCACCTTGTCTGCAAGGCTATTCGCCCTTCTTGGCCTCCTCTGACTTTTCCGAGTCAGAAACGCGCTTTTCGACGACCTGGTCGACGATGCCGTAGGCCTTCGCGTCCTCTGCGCTCATGAAGTTGTCACGCTCCGTGTCAGCCTGGATGGTTTCGATCTTCTGGCCGGTCTTGTCCGCAAGAATCTTGTTCAAACGTTCACGAATGTAGAGGATCTCCTTGGCCATGATTTCGATTTCGGTCTGCTGGCCTTGTGCCCCGCCAGAAGGCTGATGGATCATGATGCGGCTGTTGGGAAGCGCGAAACGCTTCCCGTCCGCGCCGCATGCAAGGAGCACGGCTGCCATGGAATCGGCCATGCCGATGCAGATCGTGGACACGTCGCAGCGGATGTACTCCATGGTATCGAGGATCGCAAGACCTGCGGTAACGGAGCCGCCAGGGCTGTTGATGTAGATAGAGATGTCCTTTTCCGGATCAGCCGATTCCAAGTGGAGCAGCTGGGCGACAACGCTGTTTGCCACATGGTCGTCAATCTGCTCTCCCAGGAAGATGATGCGTTCATTGAGGAGTCGGGAATAGATGTCGTAGCTGCGCTCGCCGCGCGGACTCTGCTCGATGACGTAAGGGATGAGCGCGTTGCGCGTTGAAGGAAGGATGATCTCGTTCATAGGTGCCTCCTATTCGGCGTCGTTAGTGTCCGATTCGCCATTATCCTTCTTTTCCTCTGCGTCGTCGTTCTTCGTTGCCTTCTTGTCATTCTTCTTGTCGGCGGCTTGCTGCTCCGTTTCAGCCTTCTTCTTGGCCTCTTCGGCCTTGGTTTCGCGTTCGCGCACGCTGCGAAGCTTCTCGCCTGCCGGCAACTCGGTCACTTCCATACCGTCGAGAATGTCTTTCATCGCCTTTGTGCGCTTGATGGCAAACCGCAAGGGAGAAATACGGCCGGACTCGCGCCATTCCGCTTCAAGGACAGCAGGATCCTCTGCGCCGCTCTTTGCGAATTCCTCGGAAATCTCTTCGTCGGTGACCTCGAAGTTTCCGTGGAGCGCCCAGGCATCCAGGGCAAGGTCCTGCATGGCAACGTCAAGGGCTTGCTGCTTAAGGTCGTCTTTGAACGTCTCGGGAGTCATTCCGTTTTGCGCCAAGAACATGTCGAAGCTCATGCCAGACTGCTGCAATTGCGCGAAGAAGTTTTGGAGCAGCTCTGCCTCCTGGGCTTCGCGGATTCCTTCGGGAACCTCGCCTGCAAGGCGCTCCTGAAGCACGTAGAGCGCCTCGTTTTCGCGAATCTGCGGCATCATCTGCTCTTTTTGAGCCTTGATTTGATCGGCCATGCGCTCGCGCAACTCCGCTACCGACTCGAAGCCAGCCTTCTCCTTGACCCATTCGTCGGTGAGATCGGGCAGGATGCGCTTCTTTACCTGTTTGATTTCCACATGGAAGGTGACCTTGTCGGCGTCGTCACCCAAGCTGCGCGTCATCATAGACGGGCTTTCCGGGTCGATGGTTACCGTGGCGCTCTCGCCTTTCTTCAATCCTATCAGGGCTTCGTCGAACTCCTTAGGGAACAGGCCCATGCCAAGCTCATAGA
>JAFUCW010000349.1 GCA_017459485.1 Eggerthellaceae bacterium
GCCGTCGGCAAGCCGCACGATGCGCGTTGCGTATTCCTCGGCAAGCTCGGGGTTGTGCGTCACCATCACCACTAGGCGGTCTTCGGCGATCTCCTTGAGCAGGTTCATGACCGCGATGCCCGTTTCAGTGTCAAGCGCACCGGTCGGTTCGTCCGCCAACACGATATCGGGGTTGTTCACCAAAGCACGCGCGATGGCCACGCGCTGCATCTGCCCACCCGAAAGCTGACTGGGCTTCTTATTCACGTGCTCGCCCAGGCCAACGCGCTCAAGCGCCTCGACCGCGCGCTGTTTGCGCTCGGCACGCCTTGTGCCCGAAAGCGTCAAGGCAAGCTCGACGTTGGAAAGAACGCTTTGGTGCGGGATAAGGTTGTAGCTTCGGATGATGAACCCGATGCGATGGTTGCGGTAGGTATCCCAGTCGGAAACGCGGTAGTCCTTCGTCGACGTTCCATTCACAACGATGTCACCGCTGTCAGCATGATCCAAGCCGCCAAGCACGTTGAGCAGCGTGGTCTTGCCCGACCCGGAAGGCCCGAGCACCGCCACAAATTCGCTGTCGCGCAGGCACAGCGAGACACCGTCGAGCGCCTTTTGCTCGAACGAACCGGTCTTGTACGATTTGCGAAGTTCTTTAAGCTCTATCACGTGGAGTCCCCAGCCTATACATGTAAGGAATGAACTCCCATTATAAAGCGCATTGCAAGACAAGCCCTTTTCGCCACCGAAGCGTAATATGAAATACAGTCTTTGCGGTAGGCTTGGAGCAGACGTCTACCGCCAACGGCCCGAATGTCCTTAGGGCGCAGGCACCTAGAACAGCAGCATGAACACTTTCGCAAATACGAAGCCCATCAACCCACAGCCTGGGAAAGTGTAAACCCAAGCCTTCGCCATGTTGGTCGATGCGCCCCAGTTCACCGCCTTGCGCCCCTTGGCAGTCCCCACGCCCATGATGGCAGTCGTATTGGCATGCGTGGTGGATATGGGAAGTCCCGTCATATTGGAGATACCGATGCAGATGGCGGCGGACAAGGATGCCGTCAGGCCCTGCCACTTGTCCATGCGCACAATGTTCAGTCCCACATTCTTGATGATGTTCGTCCCGCCCACTGCCGTGCCAATGAGCATGCACAGCGAGCACATGACCATCAGCCACATAGGAAATTCCAGGTCCACGCTTTGGTCTGCGCCCATGGCAAGCGCAATGGCCAAGAAGCACACGCCCATGAACTTCTGACCATCCTGCATGCCATGCTCGAACGCCAGCACGCCAGCCGTCACGTTGAGCAGGCGGGCAAACACCTTTTCCGATTTGCGTTTGTCCAGAGAACGAAAGAGGACGCCGGTCAGCTTGGAAAGCCCCCAACCCAGGAAAAAGCCGAGCGCTACCGCTACAAGCAAGCCCCAGATGACCTTCACCCATTCGTTGAAATTGATGCCGCCAGTGCCCCCTTGAAGCGCAATGGCGGCTCCCGTCACGCCAGCGATAAGAGCATGGCTTTGGCTGGATGGGATACCGAAGTACCACGTTGCACCACCCCAGATGATGATGGCCACCATCGCGGCGCACAACGCAATGAGCGCAGATTGGTTGTCTCCCGAAAAGTTGACCATGGTCACCATGGTCTTTGCCACTGCCGTGGAAATGAGCGTTGCCAACGACACGCCGAAGAAGTTGCACAGCGCCGCCATAAGCAGGGCGCGACCGGGGCGGATAGAACGCGTTGCCACTGCCGTGGCGATGGCGTTTGCGGCGTCGTGAGCACCGTTCATGAACAAGGTACCCATTGAAAGAACGATGATGGCAGCCAATGCAGGCTGTTCTATCATGGCAGGAATGACTGCGCCTAAGCTAAAGTCGAGCAAGCATGTTTCCTTTTCGCTGCAGTACACGCAATGCGATTGAGTACGGCATGCACACGCGTCCGTCCACAAAGCAGAACATATTATATCCGAGAGCTCGCCTTGACCTTGCGCACTATGCCGAAGTTCTTACCCACTAATTCCATGGATGAATGATTCTTATGATGCTACAATTATTCAATTCACCGACACAGAGCATGGGCAAAAACAGGGAAGAAGGAATTTGCCGTGACCCTCAAAACCGAATTCACGCAAACCGAAGTCGAGGAGCTAATCGACCTGCTTTCCGATGGCGAAAACATCGTCAGGCTGGTTGACCCACTGAGCGAGTTTCTGGTAAATACTGACGGTACTCTGCAGGTAGGAAATATTTGCCGCACCGTCTGGGGCAGACCGCATCGCTGCGAAAATTGCAGCTCGCTGCGTGCGCTGCAGACAAAGAGCGTGCTCTACAAGATGGAGTTTTGCGACGACCGCATCTACTGGATTATCTCCCGCTATTTGAACGTCGAAGGCCGCGACTGTATCCTGGAATTCGTCGTCGACACCACCAACTCGATCATTATCGAAGGTGGAGACGCCAACCAGATCAGCGAAATCATCGAAGGATACAATCATCAGGTCGTCTTCGACAGCCTGACTGGCGTGTTCAACCGCAACTACCTTGACACCATTTTTTTGCCTACGCTGGGCTTTCGCCGCGCAAGCCAAATGCCTGTCCACATTGCCATTGTAGACCTTGACGACTTCAAGTATGTCAACGACACCTATGGGCATGCTGCAGGTGACAAACTGCTTGCCGATGTAGGCGGGTTCTGGAAAAGCCGCTTCGACAGCCGCAAGAAGAACAAGGAGCGCCTGACCATCCGCTACGGCGGAGACGAGCTGGTGATAATTTGCTGCGAAGGGACGTATGCAGAGTTCGCGCAGGAAATCGAGAGCAGCTACGCCAACATGCGCAAGACGTGCTATGTCGACGAAAGCACCACCATTCCTTTCACCATGTCGATTGGCACGGCATCAGCCGAGGAGTTCAGCGATTTGAACTGGGGTTGGCAGGACCTGTTCGACAAAGCCGACGAGCGCATGTACGCCGTCAAAGAGCAACATCACGCCGAAGCTGGGCACGAGTAGCAGTTCGAACGACCGCTGGGTTTCGTGTTGTCGCTCGCGTGGTCGCGAACAACGTGCGATCCCCATGCGGCCCCTCGTGTGACCCCTCGTGAGCAATGCGCCATCCTCGTGCGGATCCTCGCGTGACCCCTCGTGAGTCGGGGTGACAGGTACCTTGATTCCCTTGACTCCTTCAGATTTGAGCAATGTGTACATTTTTTCGTATAGGAACTCATCAATTCAGACTATAGTAGTTCATATCACGAAAATATGTACACATTCTGACCAAGCGTAGTAGCGCGATTCGACATGTGCCTACAGCTTTTCGATCATTTCAAGGGTAGCGTAGGCGCACTCGGCCGCGGCTTCTTCCTGAAACGCGTCAAACGACGCGCCATCAGAGTCATCGGAAATGGCGCGGATGATGACGTAGGGCGTATCGTAAAGATAGCAGACCTGCGCGATCGCGCCACCCTCCATTTCTGCGCACATCCCTCCGAAATTCGAGGTGATTGTGCTTATTTCCTCTTGCGTGTCGATGAACTGGTCGCCAGTGCACACGCGCCCTTCCAATACCTTGGAGTTGGGAGCCGCACTCTTCACGGCCTCCATGGCCAGGGCCCGCAGCACTTCGTCGGCGGGGAACGCCACCATGCCCGTATAGGGAATCTCGCCCCTCTCGAACCCAATAGAGGTAACGTCGAAATCGTGCTGTACCGCATCCACCGACACAACGAAATCGTTGATGCCCAAGTCCTTGGTAAGCGAGCCTGCCACTCCTGTGTTGATGATGCGGCTTACGCCGAAATTGTCGATCAGGGTCTGGGCGCAGATTCCCGCGTTCACCTTTCCCATGCCGCATTGAACAACGACTACCTGCTTGCCGTGGATGGCACCTTCGACAAATGTCATGTCCGCAACCGTGGTTTCCTTCACCCCGTCCATAGAGGCCTTGATCGTGTTGACCTCGCTTTCCATAGCACCGATAACACCAGTAACAACGGCGCTTGATTGTTGTTGGGCTGGCGCACATCCACTTGTACAAAACAACGCCAAGAGCAGAGCACAAGCGCTTGCCAGCACACCCAGAGACGCAAGCTTGATCCTGAGGCCTTGAAGTGCAGATAACGGCATGGTCAAATCCTTTCGCGTGAAACCGTGAACCTCGCGCTAGATTTGAGGTTTTGATTATTGTGCCACGATTGACTGCCGTTCGAAGTCCTTTTCTCTGCATACAGTCTATTATGTTTTGCGCCAAACCTGGCAATCGATGATACAAAGGGGATACAAGGGGTCGGCTCTGCTGTATCATTTCCCGATTCTGTACGGATAGTAAGTCCATCTACCAGTGGAAATGTCAATTGCGAAAAGGGATTTGACCTCCGGCCGGCAATCACCTTAGCGAAGTGTCAAGATAGTTTAGCCGGTCTAAACGGAGAGCACTATCCTGACGCTCCCCTCGATTTCAGTTCCTCCAAAATGTATTCAGTCCTTGGCTGCCCCGTTGAAAGCCCAAAAAAAGATTTGAGCAGTAGAAGCTGTTCGATTTCGGTGCCGCATGAAGCATCGCGCCTGTCCCCCGGAAGCTTTACCTGATCTCTCCTTAGGGTTCTGATGGGCATGTTCGAAGTCGACCACTCTACCTCAATTGCAGAAGCTTCGGCCCCTTCATCGAACACCCGGGTCGCTCCATGATTCTTCCCGCCGCTTCTGAATGTACGCAGGTACTTGGCCTTGACCTGGCAGTCCTCGCAGCAGTACTTGGAATCGACACGGCGGTTGTACTCCCTCGGCGTGAAGAGCCTCCTACAATCGGGGTTCTGGCAGAATCGGTACGCGTTGTTGAGCATCACGCCTTTCGCGAGGCAGATGAACAGGTACTGCATGAGTGTACAGACCCCGCCGCGGTCGCCGTCTTCGATAATGTCGACGGGGTCGACCGAACCGGCCAGCACCGCGTTGCAGTATCTCACGCTTTCGCGGACGAGCTTCTTATCCTTTCGCCAGTCATCCTCAGTGTAATCGTCATACAGAGTGCCCGTTATCGCCCTAATCGCCACCTGCGCGTCGCAAACGGCCTCCGCCACCTCCTCGACGGATGCGACATGGCAGGGGACGACGTCTTTTCCCGGTTTCCCCTCATCGCGTCTCATTCTCCAGTTCTTGTCCACTACCTTGCCCAGAGTCTGAATCTCAGTCCCAAACCTCTCCTTTGCGATTATGTCGACGGCGCCCATGCCCTCATAGAGGAACACCGACTGCGTTATGCCGTCGGGATGGAACACGGGATGCTCTCCAGGGCCGTAGAAAGAGTCGTTCGGCGCAACGTTGGGATAGGTGCCGTGGTCGAAGGTCTTGTTCGGTTGCGCCCGCAGACCAGTGATAGGCCCCCATCGGCGTTGGAACTCTACAAGCTGGAAAACATTTCGATGGTCTATCTCGAGGAACTCCTTGCCGTAGAGGCCGCGCGGAGGCGTGATGAGCTCCCTTGCGTCAGTATCGTCCGAGTCCACATAGAAGAAGAAGGATCCGTGGTGCTCCCCAACCTTGACGACCGGCCGCCAGACATACCAAGAGCGCTCGTCTATCGACTGGGAGAAGTAAATCTTCGGCTTCAACTACAACCTCCGTTGTATTTGCTAGATAATAATCATACATAGCAAATTAGCAGGCAACTAGCATGAAGTCAACTGCACCACCAAAAGAGTGCGACGACTTCAAGGAGGTTGCCTATGAGGAAATTCAAATCCGACATGAAGAGCTGTAGAGACGTGTTCAACGCGTTCCTCGTTACGCTCGCGAACTACGCGGGAATCTTCGAGTTCCCTGTGATTAGGCCCACGGTCCGCGTTCCGAACCGTCTAGTCCTCTTCTCGAAGGCGATTGGCTGCAAGGACTTCGACCAGTGGGTGCATTTCTATGAGTTCGACCACCTCTTCGAGAGGGTTTGGCGCAACCCGAGGCGCTACCTTCCAATCCTCATGCGTTTCAACGGCGTCATCCTGCCCGATTTCTCGGTCTATCGCGATATGCCGCTTGTCATGCAGCTGTGGAACATCTACCGCAGCCGCGCGATAGGCTTCTGGCTGCAAGCAAATGGGGTCGAGGTCATTGCCAACGTGCGCTGGGGCGACCGCCGCACCTACCGCATCTGTTGTGACGGAGTGCCAAAGAGCTGCACAATCGCGGTGGGAACGGTGGGGGCAGTCCAGTCTGCCGAGGATAGGCGCTTCTTCGAGGAGGGGCTCGCTATCGTGGTGAGGCACCTTGCGCCTAATGTCATCGTTGTCTACGGTAGCGCACCCGAGGAGATCTTCGGAAAGTACCGCGAGGCGGGCATCGAGATCGTCCAGTTCGATAGCGAGAACTCCCGCGTGCATGGGGAGGTGGCATAATGGGTACCGGCGAACACGGTGGTTTCGGCTGCACCTCCGGATCGGGCAATTCTAAGATCTTCACTCGAGTGCAATATAAAGGAATCGTTACCGTCGGAAGCGAGGTTCGCGACGTGAGCCGTAGGGTCTACCAGCGCAACGACATCGACTTCGATTATATTGACCCCACAACGGGAAAGAGCAACCTGGAGCTCATGCGAGCTGGGCGAGCGCCAATCGGGAATGATGGCCTTCCTGTTCAGCTGCATCATGTGCTTCAACAGGAATCGGGTCCCATGGTGGAGATAAGGGAGATAACCCACGAAGAGTACAATAGAATCCTGCATGGTTTAGGCATTAGGGGCGCCAGTTTCAGGAATGACCCGATTCTCGACCGGCAGTACAGAAGCTTCCGCAGGCAATATTGGATGTGGCGAGCAGCTCAGCACCAGAAAGGAATAAAGCGATGAACGATAAGATCAGCGCCCTGATAGCCCAATATGAGAGCGACGGTGATTTCACACACGTGGCCCCGACCGCAGAGATGCTTGAAGAGGCCCAGAGTCGGCTTGGTGTGGTCATCCCACAGCAATTCGTCGACTACCTTAACGCTTATAGCCACGGTGGCATTGGCGGCATCGAGATTCTCGGAATAGGACTTACTGGCAAGATGGTCTTCCTTGATGCGACGCTCAGGTATCGTGAGCACGGCCTACCCAACAACCTACTCGTTGTCGAGAACTGTGACGAGTGGCTGTACTGCCTGGACTGCGACAACGGCAAAGTTGTCTCTTGGAGTCAGATTGACGGGACGCGATGTGAGTACCCCAGCTTTGACGACTTCCTCATCCAGGATCTTGAAGACGCCATCGCGAATCTCTACCACAAGACTCCAAGAGCCTAAGAAATCCCGCCGCCGAGCGCAGCCCGCCGAGATCTTTGCCTTGCGCACCGTGGCGAAGGCGGAGTTGGCGTTGCCCTTGTCGTCGGCGAGCGCGAACACCGAGTTGTTCCTGCCGCACAGCGCCGCGCGCAGAGCGCGTCGTAGTAGATGGTGGGCGTTGCCACACCCGTCTTGTTGGAGCTCATGCCCAGGGTCACGTCCCAGTCGACCACGACGTGCGAGGTCTCGTGGACACCGGAGCCCCAGATGCGCACGGTGGTCATGCCCGCACGCTGCAGCTGGGACACCACCGAGTCGGGGATGGCAAGCGTGCCGCCCAGTACGACCACGCGCTTGACCCCGCACTGCTTCATGGCCGAGAGCGTGTTCGCGTCGACGCTACTGCCGGAAACCAGGAACACGGGGATCCTCTGGGCGTAGGCCACCGGCGCGGCCGAGAGCGCGTCCTGGAAGGGCTTCGAGGTGGCCAGTATCGTAGCCAGCACAGGTAGGCTACGCAAATGAGTCAGGGTACCTGTCACCTTGATTCCCTTGACTCTTTCAGATTTGAGCAATGTGTACATTCTTTCCAAGCGCAGTAGCGCAATTCGGCATGTGCCCATTGAAGTGAACGCTTAAAAGTATCGTGTTCAAGCGCAAGAACCCCTACCACCCGATAGGATCAGACGGCCTTCCCGAGGTCGCGCCCAACTTGCTTGACCGCAACTTTCATCAAGGCCAGCTGCGCAAGGTGCGTGTGGCCGACATCACCTACATGCCCTTCTCCGAGATCTGTCAGAGGGCCGACGAGTACGTCGACTACTACAACCGCCACCAAGGGCAGAAGTGGTTAAACTGGAGGCGTCTAAGGAGCATACGGCCACGCTGGCCGCATAGGGTGTCTATTCTGCGGGGTCCAGATCAGTATGAAGTGAACCCCTGAAAGTAGACGCCTTTCCAAAAAGCCAAATTGGAAGTCAGGGCAACAAGTACCTTGACGCAGAAAGAGGTTCCGCGCAGTACGAAAAGGGTGGCTCCGGCGCTTCATTGTTAGCCGTTTCGTAGCTATCGTGACATGAAAGGCAGAGAGACTTTGCGCCAGCAATGAAGGGCAGCTGGCGCCATGCGGCACCTGGCAATCCGCCTGCCCCCTTTCAGTTGTCGGCATCGAAGAATTATCCAGATGCACCAACTATGACGCGTTGCTGGCACAGTCCCTTGCGGCTTGCGTGTACATGCCCGGGCATCCTGCAAAAGGATGCATCCACGCATGGCGCGGACTACTCATCATCGCCAAATAAAGACTTATTTTTGGCTCTTGTTTACCGGATTCGATGCTGTAAATTGTTTGCTTGGAAACGGCGTAGCCGGTTTTATCGCTAATGGCCTTGGCAAAGTCCTCGGCCTTTTCGTATCCTGCCTCCGTCCGCGCCGTACGAACGAAATGGCCAAAGAGCCCCTTGTCCAGACATCTCTGCAGACGCGGATCAGGCATTCCACATATCGTTGCTCATGGAAGCAAGCGTGTTCACATCCCAACCATGTCGGCAGCGGCATCGCATTCCGTTTGCGTGCTCTTTTGGGAACGATGCCGAAACGCTCTTGCCTGCATAGCGCCTTGCGCGTAATATGGGCACCACGATAGAGGCGCGAGCGCGAAGAGTCCCTGTGGAGCCGCACGCAATGATGCAGGGAGGAGGCAAGCTCGCCGAACCTGGGTTTCGGGCACGGAATTCAGGTGGGGCGTCGGGGAATACCCGCCGCACTGTCTGCAGCTTCAGGCTGCAGGGGCGCTATCTTGCCACCAGGCAAACAATATGCCGCCGGCAGGACAAGCGTCCTGTCGGCGGCATATTGTTTGCCCGCCAAACCAGAGAGGCGGGCGCACGAAACGACAGGACAGCTGTCGAGAGAGAGGTGCAGCATGGCACAGTTCGACTTGAAAGACCTTAAGGGCTCGATCGTGGCATTGGTCACGCCGTTTAAGGGAGACGGCAGCGTCGACTTCGACGCACTCGGCCGGCTGATTGACTTTCACCTGGAAAACAAGACCGATGCGATCCTTGTGCTTGGCACCACGGGCGAAAGCTCCACGATGACGCACGAAGAAGACGAAGCTGTGTGCAAGTACGCCATCGAGCGCGTCGCAGGGCGCGTGCCAGTAATTGCCGGATCGGGATCGAACGACACGCAGACCATGCTTGACAAGAGCCTAAGCTACCAAGGGCTTGGGGCCGACGGGCTGCTGGTTATTACGCCGTACTACAACAAGGCGAACGAAGAGGGCATGTACCAGCATTTCAAGACAGTGCTCGACGCCGTCGACATCCCCTGTATCCTCTACAACGTTCCCGGCCGTACGGGGTGCAGCATCTCTGAAAGTGTCATCGAGCGCCTCCACACGCACTCCAATGCCTTGGGAATCAAGGAGGCAAGCGGGTCGATTGCCTATGCGTCGCGTGTTGCGCGCTACCTTTCGGACGACTTCCTTATGTTCTCCGGCAACGACGACATTGTCGTTCCGCTCATGGCGCTTGGTGCGCGCGGCGTTATAAGCGTGTGGGCAAACATTGCGCCTGCAACCGTGCACTCCATGGTTTTCGACTATCTTGAAGGAAGATATGATCAGGCACTTGCCACGCAGTTGGACAACCTCGATCTGATTGCCGCGCTTTTTGCTGAAGTCAACCCGATTCCCGTCAAAGCAGGCGTCGAGCTGCTCGGCCTTTCCAACGCTGTCTACCGCCTGCCGCTCGCGCCCTGCACCGACGCCACCCGAGCACTTCTCGAAGGGGAAATGAGGAAGCAAGGCCTCATTCAATGATAAATATGAGTCAAAGGGAGTTTGACTCAGGGAATCTTGCCTACCCGCGCAGGAACTTTTCCCACCATTCGCGCGACGCCATGCCCGTGGAGGCGAGCATGTCGAGCATGCCTTCCTGCTGGTCGATTGGAAGCGACCGGAATTCTTCCTTGAGCTGCTGCTGGAAGCGCTCGGGGTGCGCCTGCATGTCTGCCATAGCACGCTGCATTTCGGCAAACAGAGACGCATCTGGCCCTCCCGCTGGGGCGCCTGAAAAAAGCGCCGCAATGTCGGGGAATCCCGCCGAAGCGCCAGCGGCAGGCATGCTGATTGCGGGCGCGTCGTCTGCGCCCGGACGGGGCAGGTCAAGCTGGTAGAGCGCTTCAAGCATGTCGTCGAACCCCTCGGGAACACTGCTTCCGCCCTGAGAACTCTGGGAAAACACGCCCTCCTTGAACACGATCTTCAAGTTCCAGCGCCTGGTGCCAGGTGCCGCGTCGTCAGGGTAGCTTTCGTCCCAGCCGAACACGCCTGCTCCGGCAAGGGCATCGCGCAGCCCTTCAGCCATCTTGGGTGGGACCGTGCGCGTGAAGTCTGCAACAAGCTGCCCCGCAGGGCCTTTTTCCACATGCAGGTTATAGGCGTCGGCTTCCCGCTTCATGCTGAACAGCACGCGGCCGTTGGTACGGTCGGTGCTCGTGAACACGAAGCTGTCGAACGGCGCCGCTTCTTTTGGGGCCGTACTGCCAGCCCCCGCTTCGCTCTGGTCCGCTTCGGTAAGTGCTGCGTCGACGCCATCGCCAGTCAGTGCTCCATCAGGCACATCGCCGTCATTGGGCAGCACTCCGTCAAGCAGTGCTCCGCCAAGCACGACGCCATCGCTAGACGATACCCCGCTAGGCACATCGCCGTCACTGTCACCCACTCGGCCGAATTCGTCGGCATAGTCGTAGCTGCGCTCGTTGCAGTCGCTATTCGTCATACGTACTGTAGTCCTTACCTATTACGACAAGAAAGTCCTCTGACATAATATACTCGAAATCGTTTTTGACCACATGACCTTCGCCCAAGTCCGAAACGATAAGCGCTGCTTCGACCGCCCTGCTGTCATCTTCGTAGACCACCAAGGTTTGCTGGTAGTCGTCGGCGTCGGCGTTGCCAATGTCCGACACCGTGTATCCCCGAAGCTCCAAGCGCTTTTGCACAGTGGCTGCCAGGCCATTCACGCCCGAACCGTTGCGCACCGCAATAGTTCCTGTGCGCAGTGCCATCTCCCCCGCCGACTGCCCCGACGCTCCCTGTGTACCCGCATTGGCCAGCACTGTACCCGAAAGCGGGTCGACATAGCTGTCTTCGGTGGGAGGAAGCCCGGCATCTACGCGCTGCATCATTTCGCTCCAGTCGGGCTCGATTATGCGCTCGTACCAAAGATCGTCTTCGATGAACGACTCGGTCGGCATGCTTCCGGTCCACAGGTCGTTTTCGGCGTCCATACCGGAAAATGCCTGCGCAAGGGCAACTATGTCGGTCACGCTCAGGTCGGTCTGCACGGCTCCTACCAGGGAATTGACCGTTGCTGCAATGGTGACTGGATCGGACGCAAGCACCTTCGAAGCGATCGCCTGAATGACCAGACGCTGGTTGGCGGCACGGTACACGTCGCCGTTGCCATAGTCCTCGTAGGCATTGCGCGCGCGGCACAGGATAAGCGCCTGCCAGCCGTCGAGCGTCTGCGGGCCCGCTTCCAAATAGCCGCCCGCATCTTCGTCGTAGATGTCCATGGGCACGTTCACTTCGATGCCGCCAAGGGCGTTTACTACGTCCTGCAGGCCATTCATGTCTATAAGCACGTAATGGGAAATGCCCACGCCTGCAATGTCAGAGACCGTGGAGATGGCAAGCGGCGGGCCACCGAACGTGTAGGCAGCGTTGAGCTTTTGCGTGCCGTAGCCAGGCAGTTCCACTTGCGTGTCGCGCTGCATGGACACAAGAGTGGCCTGCTTGTTCGGCGCGTCGATGCGCGCCAGGACGACGGTGTCGGTGCGATACACGCCATCGGTCGAGTTGTTTTCGTTGCGGTCGATCGACTCGTCGGTGCCGAAAAGCGCCATGTAGAACGGCTCTTTCGTCAGCTCGGTTTGCACCAGCACGTCGTCCACGTCCCAATTGCCCGAGAGCCTGCCGTTGATACACTGAACAACGAGCAGTGCGCCCAGCACACCGATCAGAATGACAAGGAGCACCATTGCAATGCGCTGCCTTGTTGCCTTTCCCTTGCGCACCGCTTGCCGCGACTCCACGTAGCGCTGCGCTGCTGCTTCGCGCGAATAGCGCTCTTCGGACTCCGGTTGTTCGTTGGGAAGGGGGCCGCTGGTGCGGCGCTCGTTGGGAAGGGATCCGCTGGTGCGGCGCTCGGAGGGAATGGGCCCGCTTGCTCTGCGCACGGAAGACCGAGATTGCGCCAAAGGCCCCGACGATGACGTGTTGCGATTTAACCTATTTGTCATAGGGACATTGTACCGTACGCCGCAAACCCTTGTGATGTCAGGGCGCATTTGGGGAAAAAGCACGGACGTGCACCGCACGGGCACCAACAAGCAAGACCCGCGCGAGCGCCCCCACATGCGAGCTGCCCAAAGCGCGTACGAACGCACCTACACGCGAGCCGCCCAAGACTCGCGCAAACGCACGAAAACTAATTCAGCCCCAGACGGTCGAGCATGAAGGCGCACGCCGCTTCTTCGGCGGAATCGTCAAGCGGCTCAAGCTGCACCACCGTGCCCGAGCGTTGCTCCAAAGCGCGCGCAATAAGCCAATCCGCAAGCGCGGGGCATTTCGCAAGCACGGGGCCATGTACGTACGTTCCCAAAAGGTTGTGGTAGCGCACCCCTTCGGTGCCGTCGCCTTCGTTGTTGCCCACGCCGCGCAACACGGACCCGAACGCTTCGGTATCTTCGCCAAGCATCGTGATGCCTGCATGGTTTTCGAAACCGACCACGGGCGCGTCTATCACATCCGTTTGCACCACGATGTCGCCCACCAGGCGCTCGTCGCCCTGCGTGCGTCCATTACACAAATCCAGCAAGCCCAAGCCGGCCATCTCTTCGTCGCCCACATACCAGGTGGACCCCAGAATCTGGAGCCCGCCGTCCACGGCAAGCATCACGCCTCCGCGCTCCACGTAGGAAGCAAGGTCTTCCTTGTGCTCCATAAGCTGGGCGCACGCCAAACGCTGCTCGCGGTCAAAGCCATCTCCGACCACGACCAGGTCTGCCCCTGAAACGTCCAGCGCATCTCCGCACAGCACGCGCTCCACTTCCACAGGAATGCCCCGCCATATGCAACGTTTAGCCAGAATCGAAACGTTTCCTGCGTCTCCTCCCTGGTTGAGCAGGTCAGGAAGCACGTGGACGATGCGCAGCGGCTCACCCTCCAGCGGTGGGTTGGGAAGCGCTTCGGGCGCTAGGCGCTGCGCTTCGGTGGGCACAGGGGCTGCCTTGTCTTCGGCCATCTTCACGCACGATTCGCGCACGCCGGGCAGGCTTGTGTAGTTAGCGATCATGAACACCTTGCAGTTTTCGCCGAGCGCCGCAACGCGATGCATGACCTCCACGGCGTCATCGACGCAAACAGCAGGAACGCCTGCATAGCGAAGACGCACGAGCAGGTCCGCCTTGCGCATGCCGCCTACAAACACCGTCGTGTCCGACCGGCCCGCCAAAGCTTCGAAATCCACGTCCCAGATCCAGCTGACGTCGCGTCCATCGCCTTCCATGTCGTTCACGAAGAATGCCGCCGCAACCGGGCCGCGCTCCTGCAAGATGAGCGCCACGTTCTGGTTGAAGCCCGCAGGGTTTTTCGCCAGGTTCAGCAACACGTCGTGGCCATGGACGAACAGATGCTCAAGCCGACCGTTCTTCGGATCGTAGGAACCCATGACTTCGTGCATAGCGTCGTTCGAAAGGCCCATCAGGTGTCCAGCGGCATAGACGGAAAGCAGGTTGTAGGCCATGTAGGCACCACTGTACGGTGCTTCTATGTGCGCCACAGCACCTCCCGCCACGGCGCGCTCGTCGGTGGCTGCCACCACGTCGAAGGACATGCCCTCCGCACCAATGCGGCAATTGCGCGCCATGAACTTCAAATGCGAACGGCCGAAGTCGCACGCAGGACAGCGGTAGGCGCCCAGCTGCCCATAGCTGCGGTATTCGTACGCAAGCATGTGGTCGCACACCTGGCACATAAGGGCGTTGCCTCCGCTGGCGCCCGCAAGCCCCTCGCCCATGCCGAAGGGACCGCATTCGTTGTCGACCATGCGCGCAATCTTTTCGCAATGGGGATCGTCTGCGTTGTAGACGAGCACCGTCTTGGGCGATTGCGCAAGCGCACCTGCAATGCTTTCTTGGATGTGGGCAACTTCGCCCACACGATCAATCTGGTCGTAGAAAAGGTTGAGCAGCAGCACGTAGTGCGCCTGCAGGCCGGGAAGGATCTTCGCAAGCCACAGCTCGTCGCACTCGAACACGCCCCAGTCGCCCGAGGTGGCCTGGAGCAGGCTGGTTGCCACGCCAGAGTCCAGGTTTGCCCCGCCCCTGTTGCACACCACGCGCTGCCCCGACGCTTCCAAGCAGTCCGCGAGCATGTTGGTCACCGTGGTTTTGCCGTTGGTCCCCACCACGCAAACGCTCCCGCGCGAAAGCCTTGAGCGGACGTCGGCGATAATGGACGGATCGATGTAGAGCGCAATCTTGCCAGGAAAGTTGCCTGCTGGTCGGCGGAACACGTGTCGAAGGGCCGCACTTGAAACGGCGCTTGCCGCCTGAGCCAATGCTTTTCGGATACCCATTTGAACTACCTTTAACCCGTTAGGCCTTATGGAGGAACAGTACAGGAGCTGCACACAAAGATGGCGCAACACTCTGTCTTTTCAGTATAATAGCCCTCTGGTATTGCCTGGGTGTTAAATTATGCCAAGGCATCATATATGGAGTGTAAGAGAGAAGTAAATGCACTACACGCTCCGGGGACCGCAGGTGCCACGAAGCATGGGAAAGCGGGCTAGACAATGGCTAAAAACAACAACAAAGCAAATCAGGGTGAAAATCTAAACGAATGGGCTGCCGAGGCCGCTGAAGCCGGACGCGTCAACCTCAACGAAGGCAAGTCGCGCTCGAACGAGTCGCGCACACGCGAAATAGTCATGCCTCCGGAGGAAGGTGGCGCATCGAAGGCCGCCGTCTACAGCTACGGCAACCAGAAAAAGAAGCGCCACACCGGCGCAATCGCAGCTGGTGTTTTGGTGGCAGCACTTGCCGCTGGCGGCGTTGGCTTTGCCGTTGGCGGAGGCGAAAACAGTCCCCTTTCCAGTCTTTTCCGCGGGCCGGAAAACAGCGCGAGCGCTTCGTCAAGCGAATCGACTGCCAGCGTAACCATCACCGATACAACGTCCTCCGCGGGCTCGAGCAGCTCGGACAGCTCGAGCAGCGCCGTGACTTCAAGCAGCTCGAGCAGCGCAGGCGCTACGACCAGCACAAGTTCGTCTAGCTCGAGCGGGTCGTCTGCAGCATCGAGCGGCGAATCGAACGGCAGCTCTGCGGAAAGCAGCGGATCGGCCGACAACGCGCAACAGGGCGCAAACCAAGGCAATACGAGCAACAACGACAATGGCGGCAATGGCAGCAATGGTGGCACCAACGGCCAATCTGGCAACGCTCCTGCAGCCGAACCTGCCCCAGCACCGGCGCCTGCCCAACCCGACACGAGCATTCAGCCCCAGTACGTTGAACCAAGCAACACGAACCAGCAACAGCAGCAGCAGGCGCAGCCGCAACAGCAACAGCAGCCGCAGCAACAACAGCAGCCCGAGCCTCAGCCGCAGCCGCAGCAGCACAGCGGCGGTTTCCACGAAGGCGACCCGTTCTGGGGCCTTTGGGTCGGCGCGTTCAAAGACCGCTCCAACGCCGAAGAGCGCCTTCAGGCAATGCGCAACCTGGGCTACCCCGACCCCCGCATTTACTGGTCGCAGGACTATTCCAACCTGAACCAAGACGGCTACTGGGTGGTGGCGGCTGGCATCTACGACAGCGAAGCCAACGCGCGCTACCACATGACCGCCGCCGCAAACGGTGGCTATTCCGACGCCTACGTGCTGTATTCGGGAAACCACAAGTAGTCCCGACGGATTCTTTATAGCTGCGATCAGAGCGTCGCAGGACAGCAAAAGAGGGGCCCGCGTGGCCCCTCTTTCTTGCGTGCTGGCTGGTGCATTTTGGATGGTGCGTGTCGCCTGTTACAGGGCACCCACGATTTCAGCAGCGTCGTTTGCGATGCACGCCTCTTCGTCGGCAGCGACCAGGCAGATCTGGACCGAGCTGTCCGCCGCAGAGATAATCGTGTTCTTGCCACGCACGTTGTTGGCCTCTGCGTCCAGCTTGATGCCCAGATGCTCCAAGCCAGCGAAGATCTTCTCACGCGCAGAAATGCTGTTTTCGCCCACGCCTGCGGTCATGACGATCACGTCAGTATGCGGAAGAATGGCGAAGTACGACCCGATGGCCTTCTGGACGCGGTAGATGTACATGTCGAGCGCCAGCTGGGCGTCTTCGTTGCCGTTGGCAGCTGCTTCCTCCACGTCGCGCATGTCGGAGCTTACGCCGGACACGCCAAGAAAGCCGCTCTTCTTGTTCAGGATGGTGTCGACTTCGGCGGCAGACAGGCCTTCCTTGTTCATGAGGAACGGGATGATTGCCGGGTCGATGTCGCCGCAGCGCGTGCCCATCATCAGGCCCTCGAGAGGAGTCAGACCCATGGTCGTGTCGACGGATTTGCCACCGTCGACCGCGGTAATGGAGCCGCCATTGCCCAGATGGCAGGTGATGATGCCCAGTTCCTCGACCGGCTTGCCTACCAGCTCTGCCGCCGTGCGGGCCGCGTAGCCGTGGCTAGTGCCGTGGAAGCCGTAACGGCGGATTGCATGCTTCTTGTAGTACTCCATGGGAATGGGGTACATGTAGGCCTTGGCCGGCATGGTGGCATGGAACGCGGTATCGAACACGGCAACCTGCGGCATGTTCGGGTACAGCTCACGCGTCTTGTAGATGCAGGCGAGTCCTGGAGGGTTGTGCAGCGGCGCAAGGTCGTTGCAGGACTCGATCTTGGCAAGGACGTCGTCGTCGATGAGTACCGAGCTAGAGAAGTGCTCGCCGCCGTGCACCACGCGGTTGCCGATGGCGCCGATTTCGTCGAGGCTCTTCACCGGAGATGCAGGGTCGCTTCCCAGCACTTCGAGCAGCTTGACTAGGCAGTCGGCCACAGTCACGTCAGGCATTTCGTAGGTGGTCTTTTCGAAGTCGGGAGCAAAGCTGACGTTCATGAATCCATCGGGAAGGCCTACCTTCTCTGCCAGGCACTTCATCGTGGATTCGCCCGTCTCCGTTTCGATCAGCTGGCTTTTAAGGCTGGAGCTACCAGCATTCACCACTAATACAAGCATGTTTCCCCTTTCATTCGGGCTTGATGTGATTTGTATTATGAACGACTTCTATCGCCATGCATAATCGCGATTAATAAAGCTACAAACTTAACGAAGTCGTGCGGCGTCAGGCCGGTCGCAACCGACCGCGCAGCACCCTATTTCATCAGCTCGCAGATTGCCTGGCTGAAGGCCACCGGGTCGTCCACGGGAAGGCCCTCTACTAGCAGCGCCTGATTGTAGAGCAGGTTCGTGTAACGAGACACCTTGTCTGCGTCTCCGCCTTCTTGCGCTTGCTTGAGCACCTCGAAGATGGGATGGCCCGCATTCAGCTCCAGCACGCGTTCGCTCTTGATGGCCTGCGCCTGGGCATCGGGCATTTGCGACATGATCTTTTCCATCTCCAAGCTAACCGGCCCCTGCGCAGTAAGGGCGGCGGGCGCATCGGTCAAACGCGTGGACACAGCCACCTTCACCACCTTGTCGCCAAGCGCCTCGGCCATCGCCGCGAACAAGTCTGCGTTGGCTTCCGTTGCCGCCTCGGCGGCTTCCTTGTCGGCCTCGGTCTCTAGTCCCAAGTCGCCGCCGGCCACGTTGAGCAGCTGCTTTTCGGCATACTGCATCATGGTCTGGAAGCAGAACTCGTCCACGTCCTGCGTGCACAGAAGCACATCGTAGCCGCGGCCGGTCACGCTGGTGACCATGGGCATCTTCGACAGGCGCTCCACTTCTTCGCCCGCAGCGTAGTAGATGGCGTCTTGACCCTCTGCCGCCGCTTCCAGATACTCGTCAAGCGTGACCATCTTCTCTTGCTTGGCGGAGTAGAACAAAAGCAGCGGTGCAAGCTCGGCGGCGCGTGCTCCGTAGCTGGTGTAGATTCCGAACTTCAAGCCGTTGCCGAAGTTCTCGAAGAACTGCTCGTAGGCTTCGCGGTCGCCGTCGCGCATCTTGGTCAGCTCGCTGGTAATCTTGCTTTCCACTTTCTTGGCGATTGCGCGCAGCTGGCTGTTGTGCTGCAGGGTTTCGCGGCTGATGTTAAGTGTAAGGTCTTGGCTGTCGACCACGCCGCGCATGAAGTTGTAGTGGTCGGGCAGCAGCTCTTCGCACTTGTCCATGATCAGCACGTTTGAGCTGTAGAGCTCCAAGCCCTTTTTATAGTCCTTCGAGTACAGATCGAACGGCGCGCGCGAGGGGACGAACATAAGCACGTCGTAGGAAAGCGCCCCTTCCGCATGAACGGTGATCGTGCGGATGGGATCGGCGAAGTCGTGGAACTGGCTTTTGTAGAACTCGTTGTACTCTTCGTCTTTCACGTCCTGCTTGCGACGCTTCCAAATGGGAACCATCGAATTGATGGTCTCCGTTTCGAAGTAGGTCTCCCATTGCGGGTCGGCGTTTTCGTCCGCGCCTTCCGCGCCCTCCTCCGGCTCGATCTTGCGCTGGTGCATGCACTCCATCTGCACGGGATAGCGCACATAGTTGCTGTAACGGCGGATTAATTCTTTCAGGCCATATTCGGTCAGGTAGGTGTCGTAGTTTTCGTCGCCTTCGTTTTCCTTGATGGTCAAGATGACGTCGGTGCCATGCCCTTCCTTTTCGGCTTCGGTGATGGTGTAGCCTTCCACGCCATCGCTTTCCCACGCCCACGCCTGGTCGGACCCAAATGCCTTCGTGACCACGCGCACTTTAGACGCTACCATGAACGCAGAGTAGAAGCCCACGCCGAACTGCCCGATTATGTCCACGCTGCTTGCAGCAGGCTTCTTCTTGCCTTTGCCTTCCGCATCACCAGCTTCCTGGGCCGCAGCCTCCTGGGCCTGCTTGAACTCCAGGCTGTCGGAATGCGCGATCACGCCCAAGTTCTTTTCCAGCTCTTCGTTTGTCATGCCGATGCCAGAATCCGACACCGTGACCGTGCGCGCGTCTTCGTCGAACGCTACGTGGATGACCAGGTCGTCTTTCTTGAGCTTCACCGACTTGTCGGTCAGGCTTTTGAAGTAGAGCTTGTCTTCCGCATCCGACGCGTTGGAGATAAGCTCGCGCAGGAAGATTTCGCGGTTCGTGTAGATCGAGTTGATCATAAGGTCGAGCAGCTTCTTGCTCTCTGTCTTGAATTTGCGCATTGGTTCGCCTTCTTTCGTGCTTGCAGCAAAAAGGACAGCCGTGCTGCCCCGCTTTTTGCTTTCTATTATAGCCTTGTACGCTTTGCTATACTCGTCACCCATGAAACAAAAGAATTACAGCACGTTAACGCGCGTTTCGCCTCCATCTTTGCTGACGTCTCTGCCGACACCTTTGCCGACACTTTTGCGGGCATTCTTGCTGGCAGCCCTTGTTCTTTCCGCAGTGGCATGCGGGCTTTGTTCGTGCTCCCAGAACTCTCCTGCCTCAAGTGAAACGACAACGGTGCCACCGTTCTACAGCTGGGACGGCTTTTCGAAGATCGGCCAGCGCTACACCTACCAATCCGCTTCCGGA
>JAFUCW010000350.1 GCA_017459485.1 Eggerthellaceae bacterium
ACCTTTTTCGCGCAGGGGTCCTACGCTGCGTTGCTTGAACTTGCACCACTGCCGCCAGCGGAACTAGAGCTGCTGCTTCCTGACTCAACGACCTCGGCAATGAACTGATCGTATAAGCCAGGATATTCGTCGAGCCCCAACCCGTCGTTGAGCATGGACTTTGTTGCAACGCGAATGGCTTCGATCTTTGCCTTCAGCTCCTCTTTGTCAAGCTCAGAAGACTCGTTTAGCGCCGCCTCCAAACTGTCGATGGACTGCTCGACATTTGCCAGCCTTGTGGCAACCAGGCGCGTCTCGTAGTCCTTCTGCACGATTTCCGGCTGATCCTTGTTCTCGGGCAGGTTCGCATCGTCGACACCGGGCGGGTTGATCAGGTAAAGCGACCAAATAATGGCACCGAACACCGCAATGACCACGAACACGATGTTCATGACGTCGTTGGGCACACGAGCGATCATGCGCTCAAGCATGGGATAGACCCACCAGGTGATAATCGCCGCCACCACACCGAACGCAAGCGTGTTTTGCAGGCATATCTGCCCCATGATGTTGCCGAAATTGTCTCGATAGTCCCAAAGCTCGTAGTTCGCGTTCACAAGCAAGCCCATGGTGAACTCGATAAACGAGCACAGGAGTGCACCGGCGATGAAGCTGATGATGTAGGCGATGATCACGTTTTTCTTGAACTTCTTCTTCAACCAGAGGTAGAACGGATAAAGCACCAACGCGATGACCACGACCGCCGCGCCCTCCATGGGGAACGGGTAGAGCCAGTCGCGCCAAAGCATCGTGTTGCTCGGGTCGTATTCGCCTTCCACAAGCCCCAAGATGATGAACTGGCACATGCCCATTTCCATCCAATGGCCAAGGATGGAAAACACGATGAAGTAGATGATAAGGTTGCGGACGAACGGCCAACCACGACGGTTGACGACAAAGTCTTCCTTGTCGTAGTCGCCCTTGCGCATTGACAAGTCGTTGACCGACGTTGCCTTCACGCGGCGTGACAAAGCGAAATAGAGGATAAGGAACACGTAGAACAGGTTGTTGAACGCAAGCGTGAACGGATTGAAGTTGCCCGACACGGCGTCAACGACGCCCGCCACGACAATGCCGAGTATCGCCATGCCTATCACAAGAGGACGCGCGACCTTGTAGCGGTTGATAAACATCCAGAACGCGACGCCTTCAAGGATGACCATGATCCAGTCCATGATGGTGGTCACGTTGTAGTTCATCGAATCGCGCGAGGTGAGCATGAGCCAGATAAGCGATCCAGCGATGTGAATCGCGAAGATCACCTGCACGGCGCGCATGAAACCCATCTTGTTCGGGGCGCTATATTTGATGGCATCGTAGGCACGCTTCGCCGACTTCGTTGCCGCCGCGTGGTCCGCCTTTGCCTTCTTGCGCGCTTCGCGCTCCTTCTTGCGCGCAACCTTCGCTCGCTCCCGGTCACCCGATTTTTCCGCAATCACGCTGATGCGCATGGCCTCGTCGGCCTCTACGTCGGATTCCATGGCCACACCCGCCATAGCCACTGCATCAGCTGCATCAAGCTGTGCCATCTGGGTGATCTTCGAACGTTCCGCCCTACCCGTGTGAAAGGCGTCGTCAATAGCGCGTTCAGCGTCGTCAAGAGACTTGAGTCGCTCGTCGAAGTCGTTGAGTTCGATCGTCTCGACGGATTCGTTCTTTTCCCCCATGATGAATGCTCCTTGCTGAAACACTTCGGACGGCTTCAATAATAGCAAAATGCCACCTGAAATGGAGCCTTTTAGCAGAGAAGGCCAAGAGGCAGCAGGGCAGTTTGCAAGGGCACACAAAACAAACGCTTGGCACGCTGGATGCGTGCGTTGTTATACGTTGGAAACAAGCGAGGGCCCGCACATACGGGCCCTCGCTTTGCTTCAAGAGGCTATCGAGCCTGCCGCACGGCTGCAGCTGGCATACTACCTACCTGCGTGCTTGCCGGAGTGCGCCTGCTCGTCCTTGCGCATCTCTCTGCGTGCCAGGAATGCGGCAGCTCCCGCACAACCCAGCAACGCCACGACGATGCCAACAGGGGCGCTGTCGGAGGTTTTGGCGGCAGTGGTGCCGGCAGACGAAGGCGTCGATGGCGTGCTACTTGTCGAGGGAGCGGCCGGGGTGTTCGGTGTGGGCAGTGGCGTCGACGACGAAGCCTGGTCGCCCTCTTCGCCGTTGTCCCCCGCAGGGTCGTCCGGATTGCTGGGGTCGACAATCGGCGTATCCTTTTGAGGAGCATCGGGGTCATCCTTGGAAGGAGTTTCCCCATCCGGCTTGTCGGTACCCGGCTCTTCGGCACCAGGGGTATCGGAGCTCGGGTTGTCTACCGGAACATGGGGCACGGGATCTTGTTTGGGCTGGTCGGGCGTTTCGTCCACGCCGTCGACCATGACCACCGTCGAGTCCGCGGCGTCCACGTAGCTGCCGTCTGCCTGGCGAATCTTCACCGTACCGTCCGCAGATACCGTAAACGTGATGGACTCTGCGATCAGGTAGCCCTTCGGGGCGCTTTCCTCCACAAGGGTGTAGACGCCAGGGGCAAGCTCGACCGTCTTCGCGGACCCGTCGGAGACCCAGCTTTCGACGACCGTACCGCCTGCGGACTCGCCGGAGACGATCCTGATGGTCGCGCCGGGAAGCTCCTCGCCTGCGACGTCGGTCTTGCTGAAGTTGACCGGCACGGGGTCGACAACAGGATCGTTGCCTGGCTTAGGCTCCGGCTTGTCTGAAATCGGGTCCGGGGTCGGAGCGGGATCAGGGTCGGGCTCGGGGTCCGGCGAGGGGCCCGGAGTCGGATCCGGACCAGGCTCGGGTGTGGGATCGGGCGTTGGATCGGGGTCCGGTCCAGGCTCGGGAGTAGGCTCGGGACCTGGTTCGGGCGTCTCGTCCACGCCGTCGACCATGACCACCGTCGAGTCCGCAGCGTCCACGTAGCTGCCGTCTGCCTGGCGGATCTTCACCGTGCCGTCCTCGCCCACCATAAACGTGATGGACTCCGCGATCAGGTAGCCCTTCGGGGCGCTTTCCTCCACAAGGGTGTAGACGCCAGGGGCAAGCTCGACCGTCTTCGCGGACCCGTCGGAGACCCAGCTTTCGACGACCG
>JAFUCW010000351.1 GCA_017459485.1 Eggerthellaceae bacterium
AAGCCGCATTTCACCAACGCCGACCTCGTCAAGCTGTTCCAGGCGGGCGGCCAGGACATCGAGATAATCTCTAGCGAGGTGGGCGTGGTTCCCCAGCCCCTGTTCGACACGCAAATAGCTGCTGCGCTTCTGGGACACACGCTTCAGGTCGGATACGGGTCGCTCGTTCAAAGTGTCTGCGGCGTCACTTTGAAGAAGGGCGATTCGTTCACCGATTGGTCACGCCGTCCCCTTTCCCCTTCGCAACTGCAGTACGCCGCCGATGACGTGATCTACCTGCCGAAGCTTTACCGCAAGATGAGTGCGCGCCTAGGTGCGCTCGGCCGTCTTTCCTGGCTAGACGCGGACTTCGCCGAGCTGGGAGACCCGAAGCGCTACGAAACTGACCCCAGGGCGCGCTACCTCAAGCTCAAACGCGTCAACCAACTGTCACGACGGCAGCTCTCCGCCGCGCGCGAAGTCGCCGCTTGGAGGGAACATAGGGCGATGGAGCGAAACGTCCCACGCAAGTGGATCATGACCGACGAACAGATCGTCGAGGCATGCCGGCGCGGCGCGCGAACAATAGACCAGCTCTTCATGGTGCGCGGCATGTCCGAAAAGCTTACCACCAAGGACGCACGCGCAGTGTGCGCTGTCATGACACGGGGCTTGGATCTTCCCAGCGACCAGTGGCCCGTCAATGCGCATTCGAGCTACAACGAAGCCAACGTCGATGCCGAAGCAGACGCCATGAGCGCAATCGTACGCCTACGCTCGAAAGAGCACGACATAGCATTCCAGGCGCTTGCGAGTCATGCCGACTTGGTCAAGGTCGCCCGCGGTCATGACGACACCGAAGTACTGCACGGATGGCGACGCGAGATTGTCGGCAACGACCTACTCTCGTTCATGCGAGGGGACCTTGTCATTTCTGTCCAAAACGGCTCCGTCAAGGTTACGAATAGGGAATAACTCTGCTCGTCTTGCCCTCCAAGTGCATGCGAGACTCTATAATGAAGTTGACCAACCACGAAAGGTGAACGATGAACGGCGGCTATCTTATCCTGATAATTGTCACGACCATCATTGGTGCAGCGGCGCAATTCTATGTCAATTCGCAACTATCGAAGTACCAAAACGTCCCAACCAGTACGGGATTGACTGGAGAGGCTGCCGCTAAACGCATGCTTGCGCGCTACGGTGTGAGCAATGTTCCCGTTTCGCAGGGTGGGAGTGGGCAAGACTACTTCGACCCGTCCACCAATTCCATCACGATCGACCCTCACGCCTATTCCACCAATTCGATCACTGCCATGGCGACCGCCTGCCACGAAGTCGGGCATGCATGCCAGTTCAACGAGGGCTACGCGCTCATGAAGTTCCGCTCCGCGCTCGTTCCCGTCGTCAACTTGACCAGCAACGCGTGGTTTCCCTTCCTGCTGATTGGAATAATGCTCGCAGGGGCGGGCTCGGTTGCCCCCGGCAACGTGTTCATCAACATCGCCATCGCGCTTTACGCCTTTGCGGTGCTGTTCCACCTGGTCACCCTTCCAGTTGAGTTCAACGCCAGCCACCGCGCCATGGACTACCTCAAGGAAACGGGGCTTCCCGAAGGAGAAACCGCTGCTGCGTTCAGCGTGCTGCGCGCATGCGCCCTGACCTACGTTGCGGCGGCCCTTGTCTCCGTTCTCCAGCTGCTCTGGCTTCTGGGACAGCGCAGGTAGGCATGGACCGCGTTCCTGCAGCCGAGCAAGAGGGGAGCGGCAAACCGCTCAGCGTCACCGAGGCGATGAACGTCGCCAAAGGAGCCCTTGAGTCATGCACGCTCACGCTTGTCGGCGAAGTGTCCGAGGTGTCGAACAAGCCCGGGTACAAAGCGGTCTACTTCACCGTCAAGGACGAAGGCGCTTCGCTTCCGGCCATGATGTGGATGAACCGTTTCCATGCAAGCGGCGTCGACTTGCGGGTCGGCATGCTCGTCAAGCTCACGGGACGGTTCACGCTCTACGCCCCCAAGGGAAGGATGAACTTCGACGTGTTCTCCCTTTCCCTGACAGGGGAGGGCGACCTGCGCCAAAAGGTTGCCGACCTGGCAAGAAAGCTCAGGGGCGAGGGCCTAATGGAGGCGTCGAGGAAGCGGCCTCTGCCGTTGTACCCCCAGGCCATAGGTTTGGTTACGTCTCCGCGCGGAGCAGCCGTGCACGACGTCCTTCGCACGCTTCGCAGGCGTTTTCCCGCTGCGCGCATCCTGCTTGCCGGCGTTCCGGTCGAAGGCGCGCAGGCTCCAGCGCATCTGATCGAGGGCCTGGGCGCCACCGTCGCCGCAGGCGCCGAAGTCGTCTTGCTGGTACGTGGCGGGGGTTCTTTCGAGGACCTTATGCCCTTCAACGACGAATCGCTTGCGCGCACCATCGCCTCTTTGCCCGTTCCCGTCGTGACGGGCGTCGGGCACGAGCCCGACAATTCGATTGCCGACATGGTTGCCGACGTCCGCGCCTCCACGCCAACGGCAGCCGCCGAGACTGTCGCCCCCGACGCCCTCGATCTTGCCACGAGCCTTTCTGCTTCCCATGCGAACGTGACGCGCCTATTGCTTGGACGGATCGACCGAAGCAAGGCAGCACTCGAGTCGCT
>JAFUCW010000352.1 GCA_017459485.1 Eggerthellaceae bacterium
ATGGCGCCGATTCCGTTCTTGTTTGTATTCGCGTTCTTCCTCTGGTGCTGCGGTGAGGATTGGCGAATGAGCACGTCCATGCGTATCCTGGCCGCACTCACGATGGCCCTGATTATAGCGGGAATCGCAGCGCAGCTAGTCGGGAGAACGGGCGCTGCCTCCGGCGAGGGGGCGCATGCCAGCCCCCTGTCGGTTGTGGCTTTGATTCTTGTCCTCGCACGGAGTGCGTTCTTCCTGATTGCCCTGTTCAAGCGGTGGAGAAAGCTGACGAACTATCAGCGCGTGTTGTTCGTGGCATGTTTCCTGTCACCCGCATCCGTCCAAATCATCCCTATTGAATTGCTTCTCTTGAGCGACCTCGTCCAACACTACCTACAGCTAAAGGAAGAGTCCGCACAGCAAAGGGCGCGCGTCGCCGTCCTGCAAATGCGACCCCATTTCATTCACAACACGCTCGCAAGCATCTACTACCTTATCGCCAAGGATCCAGAGAAAGCCCAGCAGACCACGCGGGACTTTTCCCGCTACCTGCAGAAGAACTTCGAGGCCATTGCACAAGAGGGCACCATTCCCTTCGTAAAGGAATTGGAGCATACGAGAGCGTACCTTGCCGTAGAGCAGGCCTGTTACGAGGGACAGGTGTTCGTGGAATTCGACACGCCAGTCACGTCGTTTAACGTTCCGCCCCTCACGCTGCAGCCCATCGTAGAGAACGCCGTCAAGCACGGCATGGACCCGGATTCGAAGCCCTTGCAAATCTTAGTCGCCACGCGCGAACTGGAACGCGGCGCCCAGATCATCGTTGAGGACAATGGTCTAGGATTTGCTCCACCCGATGGCAAAGGGCAGCATTTCGCCCTGGATAACGTCCGCGAACGTCTGAAGACGAAGTGCGGTGGCACGATGCAGATTGAAGCTCTACAGAGTGGCGGAACCAGGGTGACGATCTTTGTTCCCCGGAAGGAGTCCGTCGAGCCTGCTCACGCCCCCATGTAACTCTGAGCGGAGCCGAAGCGCCCCCGCATGTCATCAATCCCGAGCGGAGCGCGCAGCGCCCCACCGTGTCATCCTGAGCGGAGCGCGCAGCGCGGAGTCGAAGGATCTCCTTTGCAGAAGCGGAGATTCCCCGCCGATGTATCAAAACTGTGTACAAAAGACAACGCACAGAACGCTATAGTTGAACCATCGTCCAGTTCTGACTCAAGGAGGATGTCATGCAATACGAGATCGTTGGCGCGCCGTTCCCGGCGGTGGTGTGCACGCTGCATCGCGGGGAGCAAATGAAAACCGAAAAAGGCTCGATGGTCTGGATGGACCCGTGCATGTCGATGGAGACGACGGGCGGCGGAGTGAAGAAGATGTTCAGCAAGGCTTTCTCCGGGGAGTCCATGTTCCAGAACATTTACACCGCGCAATCTGACGGCCGCATCGCGTTCGGCTCGAGCTTCCCCGGGCAAATCCTTCCTATAGAAATCAAGCCCGGCCAGGAGTTCATCGCCCAAAAGATGGCCTTCCTTGCCTCCGAAACCAGCGTCGACATCGCTGTGCACTTCAGCCAAAAACTGGGTAGGGGTTTCTTCGGCGGCGAAGGCTTCATCATGCAGCGCCTCAGCGGCGAGGGCATGGCATTTATCGAGTGCGACGGCTCGCTCGTGCGCTATGAATTAGCCGCTGGCCAGCAGATGGTTGTCGACACGGGCAACGTGCTCGGCTTCACGGGAGGTGTGAACCTGGAGGTTCAGCGCATCCAAGGCGCAAAGAACGTAATGTTC
>JAFUCW010000353.1 GCA_017459485.1 Eggerthellaceae bacterium
ATTCGCGCCGCTGCTTTGGCGTAGGCGGGGGTTTGGGGTTTCCTCTGGAATGGGGCTCCGGCTTGTCGTACTCCAGGTGAAAGTCCTCAGCCAGATGCAGGGCGGCGTCCAGCTTGCCGATGCCGTGAAGGTTTGCCACGAAGTCGATCGCATCGCCTGTGGCATGACAGCCGAAACAGTAGTACCGCTCGTCCAGCTTCATGCTGGGATGCTTGTCAGGATGGAACGGGCAGCAGGCCATGCCGTTAGGCTTGACCTGTAGGCCGTAGTATTCCGCCGCCTGTCGGGTGGTGACGTTTGCCTTCACGGTTTTGAATATATCCATTGTGATCCACTCCCTCCTCTATAGGCTCTGCTGATGTCTTCGTATCGGTCTGGGCTGGCTCTGCTGTTGCGACTGAATCTGCGCGTTTTCCTGCCACTTTACGGTCTCGACAGCGTTCGTCACCCGATCCCTGCCAAAGAAGCGGCTAACGCGGTCAAAATCCCTGGCAGTTGCCCGCAAGCCCTCGTTCTCCGCGATCAGATCATGGATGCGATCTCTGAGCCGCTCGCTTTGCCCCAGCTCCCTGGAATACTCCCGCTGCAAATTCTCGTGCTTGTACTTGAGGTCGGTAAACTCCCGGAACAGCCCGCGCAGCACCTGTAGAATCCGCTTGAGCAGGGGCAGTGCCCGCTTGTCCCGATAGGTTCGCGCCGACTCCAGCGCTCCTGGCTGCGGCAGCACCTCGTCAGGATCTTTCAGATAGGGTCTTGTCAGGGATTCGATGTCCTTGAGCTTCGGCGCAAGCTCCTTGATCCGATCCCTCGCGGCGTCAGCCTGCTCCGCCACCTGGTCACGTTCTTCCTCAAGCTGGGTGATCTCGTTCATGACTATCCGCTTGTCCTGAACGACCTCCGCCAGCCGCTGCTGTTCCTGGGCCACTTTGAACTGTGTCACGGTCAGGTGAACCTCCGAACTGCCGTATTCCCCACGCTCTATGTCTCCGTAGCCAGCGGAGCGCATGAACTGGTAGAAATCGTCCTGCAACACGCTGTAGGACTTCTGAATCACCGGTTTTCCCTTCTTGTTCAGAATGGGATTGCCGTTCTCGTCTACTGCCGGATTAGAGCGCCACTTCTTGCTGCTGCTCACCTGGGTGATGGTCTCCTTCACCGTTCCCACCAGTGCCGGGTCTCTGCATCGCTTTGTCCACAATACCTTCTTCTCCACCACGGGGATGTAGACCACGTGCAGGTGATAATGGTACACATCCCGTCCCAGCGCCTCCGACATCGCGCGGTTGCGCTCGTCGGCGTGCATGACCGCGGACAGGATGAACTGCTCGCCGCCGACGATCTTCACTGCCGCCCGGTAGGCGTCCGCGTAGAACTGCTTGGCGAACTCATAGCCGCCGTTGTTGTCGAAGTAGGCCGTGTTCACGTCGAAGATCAGCTCGCCGTACTTCTTGGCGTCGTCTTTCAGCCCTCTGGTTGAGATCACTCCTTCCCGTTCCATGGCGGCGAACATCCCGGCGTAGCTGTCCGTAGGCTGCTTGTAGTGGACGTTCATCGCCGTTCGCTCCGGCACGATGTCGGGATTCGTGTAGGATTCCTTTTCCCGTTCGTTGTGCCGCTGAGCGTTGCCAATCTGCTTGTCCGTCAGGTTCGCGTTTCTCACGCTGGCCCGGTTCTTTCCGTCGTTTCTTGCCAAGTTTCGTTCCTTTCTTTCGATTCGTTTGAGGTAGGTACGCCCCGGGGGAGACGCGCTTTTTCAAAGCGTAATAACCCACTACCACACTTTCCGACTTCGTCGGCAAAGTGCACGTGGGCTCTCCGAGGGGGCTACCGGGGTTTGCGGCTTCAAGGTTGAAATGCCTTTGGCATTTCAAGTTTCGGGCCAAACCCGAAACCGCGGACGGTCGATTCTGCGAATCGAGCGCCGCGCCGCCGGAAGCCTTCTGCCGTTTGACGGAGCGTTCCTCTCCCCTCAAACGGCTGGAGGCTGTCAAATGCGGTGCGCAAATGACAGCCTCCGTTGGTTGCACGACGCCTGTCGCGCCTCGCGTCCCTGCGGGACGATTGTTGTTGGGCTCCATTCCGAGCACCTCCTTCTCAGGTTTGATGTAACGCTTATCCCAGCCATTTCAGGCCAAGACGATAAGTCCATCGTCCTGCCCTGATTTGCCCTCTGAAAAGCCCCGCTGCACAGGCATTCTCACGGGCAAAAGCGTTACACCCTACCTTTCGTTTTTCTTGTCTCTGAAACGGCGCACACACTCTCGTGATGCTGCTCGCTTTGCTGCGTCCGCGCATCGCCGGGAACAATATTGCCGATGCCCCGTCTCGGGAAACGGCTGTCCGCACCACTTGCAGTTCCGAGTGCCGCCGCGCTGGAAGATCGCCAGCAACTCTGGCGACATCGGCAGGATTGCCTCGCGGAAATGCCGGCACAGGCTGCTGCCAACGTAGCCGACAGTATACATGTAGCACTCCGTCTCCAGCGGCAGGCAGCCGTACTCACGGTCCTACTTCGCGCAAGCGCTCTCCACTGACCGTCGGATCTTCGCCTTCTCCCATCTGGTCAGCTCGCGTCCCAATTCGTCCATTCAAGCCCTCCTTTCCTTTGTCTTGATTATCGTTTTGCCGGTATTCCAACCTGCGCTTGGCTGCGCATCACAGGTTTTTTTGCCTCCCCGCC
>JAFUCW010000354.1 GCA_017459485.1 Eggerthellaceae bacterium
GGTCGTTGCCGCCGTAGAACAGCTTCGACATGGACCAGCGTGGCAGGTAGCACTGGGCGCAGCCAGGCTCGATGACCGTGGGCGAACCGAGCGCCATGGGAAGCGTCATGGCCTCCATGAACGAGTAGGCGCCGCCGCCGCCGACCGATGCCATGAACGAATAAGGGCCGTACTTTTCGATGGAGTCGGCGATTGCAGTTGCCGCTTCGTCCACAGCCTGCTCCCAAGAGATGATCTCCCACTTGTTTTCGCCGCGCTCGCCCGCACGCTTGAGCGGATGCAGCACGCGACGCGGGCTGTACATGGTGTGCAGCTGGTTGAGGCCCTTGGCGCACAGGCCGCCGCGGGACACGGGTGCCTCCGGGTCGCCTTCCAGGCGTACGACCACGCCGTCTTTCAGGTAGGCGATAGCCGGGCACATCTGGATGCAGCCATGGCACGAAGTGCGCATCTTGGTCAGGCCCTCGGTGGACGGAGCCAAGGCTTCTGCCTGAGGCACTTCGGATTGCGGCTCGGATGCAGATGCAGATGCGGACTCCGAAGCGGACTCCGATGCGGATGCCGACGCAGATTCCTCGGCTGCCGAAGAGCTTGATGCAGACTCCTGCATACAGCCGGCAAGCGTTGCGCCCACAGCCGCCGCCGTGGCACCTAGTGCAGAAATCTGCACGAAGTTACGGCGTGTCAACTTTGTTTCTGTCATGTTCTCCCCTTCTCTCAACTTCGTAACTGTTGCTTTCCTTGTGCCGAAACAGCCGTCAGCCACTACACAGCAGCAGACGTGCTATCCGGCATCCTTCACATGCTTTAAGTACGCTTCTCCCTCCTTCGTGATAACCCATCCCTTATCCCAAACAAGAGCACCTGCGTGCTCCAGCTTGTCCACAAACACACTCGGCTTGATGGTCTCGTAGCGCCCATTGACGTAGGTACCCATCTCGCGCCCTTCAAGGAGCGCGTTGATGTCGTCGATGGTGCGCGTGCCTTGCGAAACGTAGTCGAGCACTTCCCGATACACCGGAATGCGCTCAGGAGTGCGCCCGAACTCGACCGCCAGGCGTTCGGCAGGATCGTAAGCCTCCAGAAACGCGACGCCAGCGTCGGTGGTCTTGTAGTTGAAAGTCTCGACCAAATCCTCTGCTTCGTCTTCGGTAAGGCCCTCTTTGTCTTGGTCGGTCACCAGGTTGCCGTCGATGTCGCGCTCGATGTAGTCCAAGCCGCCCGCCTTCACAAGCGAGGTGACAAGCGAATACTGATTCTGAGTAGCGCGAGGCCATTCGGGGTAGGTGGTAATTTCCTGCTCGATAGAGCGCAGGACACGCTCTTCTTTGCAATATTCAAGTACTTTGAAAAGGATTTCCCTGTGGAGCGGATGACGCGTCACGCACGCAGCAACCCGGTCGACCTTGTCCTCGAAAGAAAGGGCTTCGTCCAATTCATCGTCTGGCTGATCGGCAAGGTCAAGGTTTGCCGGATCGGCCATGCCGTTGTCGCGGTCTTCGTCACGTTCTTCGGAATTGCTCGAAAAGCCAGCGAACTGGCCAAAAGCGTCTGCAGCCATTGCTTCTCCCTCTTGCTGCTTCCTGCATACCTCGGTAAAAAAGTTAGTAGTCATTTCGTCAGGGAAAAACCCGCATTCCGCAGTACCTCACTAAAAAAAGTAGCTTCATTTCTCACTCATGCAATGGGTGAGAAAACTACCGCATTACATTTTCCCAGTTCAACTGCCGTGTACTAATGGTGTTTAATCCGTTACAATATTTTTTATTCTGCTTGTGGCAAGTAATGCATGCCTA
>JAFUCW010000355.1 GCA_017459485.1 Eggerthellaceae bacterium
ATAAGGGACTTTGCTTGCCTGCAGAGGCAATCAGTCCTTGATTGTTCCCGCAATTGCACCAAATAACATTGTCTAACTTTGTAGAAACCCGACTTTGTGACACTCATGCTTGTCATTTTGGATTGCGCAAAGAAAATGAGGGCAATAGCTTGGCATGTGAACCACGTGGTGCGCGAGCCAAAGGGACGTGAGCCAAAGGGACGTGAGCCAAAGGGACGTGAGTCGAAGCGCGAGCCAAAGGGAGGCATTTGACTCACGTTCCGGGTCGTTTTGCTTGCTGGACGGCGAGTCCTGGGAGGGAGGCGCGCTGGCTGTGCGGTATGAGTCAAATGCCTCCAATGTCCCTTTGGCTCACGTCTGCAGGCTCCGCAAGGTAGGACCTGGGTAATGCGGCCGGCGGGCAAGGCGTGCATGCGACTGGCGAAAGTCAGCGTTGCCGATTGTGGCAATGCGCTGTCTTTGCTAAGTTACAATGAACATAACGATCGAAGGAGCACCATGCGCATAGGAATTCCCAACGACACCGCTCGCCAGCCTTTGGTGGCAGCAACGCCCGACACGGCCTCCAAACTGTGCAAGCTGGGCTACGAAGTGTGCGTCGAGGCGGATGCAGGCTCTGCTGCCAGCTACTTCGACGCGGCCTACGCGGAAGCGGGCGCCTCCATTGTGGACGCAGCGACCGCCTGGGGTGCCGACATCGTGTTATTGCTGGACGCCCCGCCTGCCGACCAGCTTGGGGCGCTGCGTGAAGGAGCGGTGCTTGCCTGCCGTATGAACCCGGGTGCCAACCCAGAGTTGGTGGACGCCTTGGCAGCGCACGGCGTTACCGGCCTTGCGCTGGACGCCATCCCACGGCTTTCGCGCGCTCAGTCCATGGATGTGCGCTCTTCCATGATGAACATCTCCGGCTACCGCGCCGTCATAGAAGCCGCCTCGGCCTTCGGGTGTACCTTCGGCGGCCAGGTCACGGCGGCGGGCAAGACCAACCCGGCGCGCGTCTACGTGATCGGCGTGGGCGTGGCGGGCCTTGCGGCCATTGGCCAGGCGGTTTCCATGGGAGCGGAAGTGTTCGCCACCGACGTGCGTGCCGACGTAGCCGACCAGGTGGAAAGTCTGGGCGCCACATTCGTCGAAATACCGGTGAAGCAGGAGTCGTCGGACGGCTACGCGCGGCCCTTGACCGACGAGGAACAGGCGCAGGTGCTGCAAGTCTATGCCGACCAGGCGGCGGCCTCCGACATCGTCATCACCACGGCGGCGGTCCCTGGCAGGGCAGCCCCCCTGCTATTGACCAAGGAAGCCGTGGCGCACATGAAGCCGGGCTCGGTCGTGGTGGACATGGGCGCTTCGGAGCTGGGCGGCAACTGCGAGCTGACCATTCCCGGCAACCGTGCGCGCCTAAGCAACGGTGTGACCATCTTGGGCCCCACGGACCTGCCTGCCACCATGCCCGCGCAGGCAAGCCAGCTCTATGGGCAGAACATTGTCAACTTCTTGAAACTTTGCACGCCGGGCAAAGACGGCATGCTCGTGCTCGACCAGGACGACGACATCGTGCGCGGCGTGACGGTTGCGCTTGACGGGCAGGTCACGTGGCCGCCTCCTGCCATTTCGGTGTCGGCTGCTCCGGTGAAGGCGAGCGACACGAGCGAGACCGCAGAAGCAAAGGAGTTTGCTGCGGCGGACGCGGATGCGGGCAGCGAAGGCGGTCCTTTGTCGTTGGTGCTCAAGCATTGGTGGAAGGTCGCCGCAGCCGCCGTGCTCGCCGCGCTCGTGCTTGCTGACCCCGCGTCCATGACCGTCCACTTCACGGTCTTCGCACTCGCGTGCGTGGTGGGCTTCTACGTGATCACGGCGGTCGAGCACAGGCTACACACGCCGCTCATGTCGGAGACCAACGCCATTTCGGGCATTATTATCGTGGGCGCCATCCTGCAGATGGCTTCGTCGGGCAGCATGGTGGTCACCGTGCTATCGTTTATCGCGGCGGCCATTGCTGCCATCAACATCTTTGGCGGCTTCTTCGTGACCGCTCGAATGCTCGCGATGTTCGAAGGGAGCTCTGATTAGCATGGGCTTCTTCGCATCGTTTCAAAACCTGGCCTACATCGCCGCGGCGCTGCTGTTTATCCTGGCCCTGGCGGGGCTTGCCAAGCAGAAGACCGCATTGCGCGGCAACGTCTTGGGCGCATGCGGCATGGGCCTTGCGCTTGCCGCGACCATCGCTTCTGCAGCGGAGGGCAGTGCCAACATGGTGGTGTTCGCTGCGATGGTGGTCTTGACGCTCGTGCTGGGCGCTGCTGCGGGCATTTGGCGCGCACGAAGCGTAGCAATGACGCAGATGCCCGAACTGGTGGCCATGCTCCATTCGTTCGTGGGCGCCGCGGCGGTGCTTGTGGGCTGGAATTCGTATCTCTTGCAACCGGGAGGGGCGCTTCCCGACGTTGCGGAAAACGCGTTTCACTTGGGAGAAGTGGGCCTGGCGGTGCTCATTGGCGCGGTCACGTTGACTGGTTCTGTGGTGGCGTTCCTCAAGCTGTCGGGCAAGATTTCCGGCAAACCGCTCACGTTGCCTGGGCGCAATTGGATCAACCTGGCGGCGATTGGCGCCTGCGTCGTGCTCATCGCCTTGCTCATTCGCACCCAGAGCTTTGTAGAGGGTGTGCTCCTGTTGCTGGCGATTACTGTTATCTCGCTTGCGCTGGGCTTCCATCTGGTGGCGGCCATCGGCGGCGGCGACATGCCCGTGGTCGTGTCCATGCTCAACTCCTATTCGGGGTGGGCGGCGGCAATGGCTGGGTTCACGCTGGGCAACGACCTGCTCATCATCACCGGAGCGCTCGTGGGCAGCTCCGGCGCGTACTTGTCCTACATCATGTGCCAAGGCATGAACCGTTCGTTCGCAAGCGTTATCCTTGGCGGCTTCGGCGACGGCGCCGCAGCGCAGGTGGGCGAGGCGCGCGACTATGGCACGCACACGGAAACGAGCGCGACGGAAGTGGCAGAGCTGTTGCGTGGGTCGCAGCGTGTGGTGATCGCGCCGGGTTACGGCATGGCGACGGCGCAGGCTCAGTTCCCCGTGGCGGACCTGGCGCGCAAGCTGGCCGAAGGCGGCGTGGACGTGAAGTTTGCCATCCATCCGGTGGCGGGGCGCATGCCGGGGCACATGAACGTGCTGCTGGCGGAAGCGAAGGTCCCTTACCGTATGGTGTTCGAGATGGACGAGGTCAACGACGATTTTTCAGACATCGATACCGTGTTGGTCATTGGTGCGAACGACACGGTCAATCCCGCTGCGGAAACCGAGCCGGACAGCCCCATCGCGGGCATGCCGGTGCTGCGCGTGTGGGAAGCGGGCCAGGTGGTGGTGTTCAAGCGCTCCATGGGTTCGACGGGCTATGCGGGCGTGGACAACCCGCTGTTCTACCACGACAACACGAAAATGCTTCTGGGCGACGCGAAGGAGTCGGTCGAGGCCGTTTTGGCAGCGCTGTAGGGGCGTTTTGCCTGCCTTTGGGCTGCCGGCCCGCTCTAGGCTACAATGGCATCAAACGTTCGAGGAGGATGCATGTCCGATTCCGTAGTTCAGCTTGTCCGCGACATGGGAAGGCGTTTCGAGACAGACATTGTTGCCTGGCGCCGCTACCTGCACAGCCACCCGGAGCTTTCCGCGAAGGAGTTCGCCACGTCCGACTACCTTTGCGCACAGCTTGACGATATGGGCGTGGAGCACGTCCGCGTGCAAGGCAAGCGCCCTGAACCCGCCGAAGACGGGCGCGAAGATTACATCGGAACGGGAATAGTAGCCACCGTCCGTGGGGCAGCGGACGGCGCCTACGACGCAGAAGGCAAGCCTTCGCGGTGCGTGGCGCTGCGCACCGACATCGATGCGCTCCCCATAACGGAGCTCAACGAAGTGGACTACGTTTCGCGCAACGAAGGCGTCATGCATGCGTGCGGCCACGACTGCCACATGGCCATGATGCTGGGCACCGTGCGCATGCTCGTCGAAATGCGCGACTGGCTGCGTGGGGAAGTGCGCATTCTTTTCCAACCTGCCGAAGAGATCTCCATTGGCGCGAAGGACATGATCGCTGCAGGCGCGTTGGACGGGGTGGACGCCATCTACGGAGCGCACATCTGGAGCGAAGTGGATTCCGGCGTGTTCAGCTGCGAGGCGGGCCCGCGCATGGCCAACACCGACTGGTTCCGCATCGACATAGACGGCGTGAGCGCGCATGGGTCCATGCCCCACAAGGGCGTGGATGCGGTAGTCATTGCGGCAGAGATCGTGGATGCCATACAGGTGCTGGTTAGCCGCCGCGTGTCTCCTTTCGAGCCGGTGGCAGTGACCATCGGAGAGATTCATGGCGGCACCGCGCGCAACATCATGGCGGGCTCTGCCTGGCTGGCGGGCACCATGCGCACCTGGCATGCGGACGTGCGTGAGCGCATGCGCTTTCTTTTGGAGGCCATGTCGGAGCGGACCGCGGAGGTGTTCGGTGCGAATATCAGTTTCGACTTCACCGAAGGCAACTCTGGTGTGATCAACGACCAAGAGTGCTCCGATGTGGCAAAGCATGCCGTGGAGCAAGTGCTGGGAGCGCGTGCGCTTGCCACGTACGAAGGAACCATGGCGGGGGAGGACTTCGCCGAGTACCAGAAAATCGTGCCGGGCGTGTTCGTGTTTGTGGGTACGAACAACCCCGAAGTGGGCGCCGTTCATCCGCAGCATAGCTGCTACTATACGGTGGACGAAACAGCCCTAGCGCGCGGGTCCATGGTCGCGGCGCAGTGGGCGCATGACATGCTTGCTCGCTAGCCTGCGCGAGAAATGGCTGTATTCGCACGCGTTTGCCATACGGGCATGTGCGCTGCGGCAGAGGGCCGATGGCGCTCTGCGTTTTGGGAAGGAGGCGTCATGGCGCCGAAGAAGCTCAAGCACGTTGCCATTGGAGAGGGCCTGCGGCTGATCCCAAAGGCTGCCGAAGTCGAGACGGCAGAACATGCCGAAGGCATTACCGAAGCGGGCGGCATCCCGCCTATAGAGTCGCGCTTGCGCCACAACATCTTGCGCCTGCCCGAAGAGATAAAAAAGGCAAGCGGCATTGTCATCTACGGTCGCAAGATCCGCAGCCTGCTCTACACCACCGACATCGCGCTCATACGCAACAACGACGCAGACGCCATCTTTTGCGTCTACCCGTTCACGGCGTCGCGTGCCATTAGCGCGGCAGTCATCCATGCAGCGTCGACGCCGGTGTTCTGCGGCGTGGGCGGTGGCACCACCCAGGGCGTGCGGTCGGTCTATTTGGCAACCGACGCGGAAAACCAGGGTGCCATGGGCGTGGTGCTCAACGCTCCCATGCCCAACCGCGATGTACGCTCCATCGCTCGTGTTATTGACATTCCCATTGTGGTCACAGTGGTAAGCGAAAAGACCGACGTTGGCAAGCGTGTGAGCAACGGGGCGGCCATTATCAACGTGGCAGCAGGGGCCCAGACGCCGGAGTTGGTGAAGAAGATTCGCGCGAGCTTCCCTCGGCTGCCTATCATGGCGTCGGGAGGCAAGACGGCCGACTCGATAAAAGCGACCATCAAGGCAGGAGCCAACGCCATTGTCTACACACCTCCCACAAGCCACGAACTGTTTGCCAAAATCATGGATACGTACCGGGAGCGTTAACGAGTCAGGGGTGCTAACGGGTCGGGAACAGTAACGAGCCGGGAGCGTTAACGAGCTGCTCCGTTTCATTGGCAATGCCGTCGTCAACAACGCAAGGCTTCGGGTTGACCGGAGCCTTTGTCATGTCCAGGTTGTGCTTTTTGGTGCGTAGATAGATCAAGAAAGCGAGTTGCTGTCCAGATCTATGCTTTTTGGGACACATTTCTATCTATATTAGGTTACTACCTTATTTACCTGCGATAAGTGGAGAGGGACAAAGTAAAGTACATGTGTAATTAATCGTAAAAATTACACTGTCCCTTTCCACTTATACGCTATACTGCTCAAAATGGGAAAAGGATGGTCGTGAGGTCGGCTCGCAAGACAAGTTCGTCGAATATGTACCTGGTTGCGGTTCGTTCCGCTTCGGACCGCGTGCTGTTCGTGGGCAACGAAGAGCGAGCGCTCTTTCTTGGTCTTGTCCGAGAATCGTTTGCCGGACAAGTGGAAGTTTTGGCATGGTGCCTTGCCCGCAGTTGTGCGCAGTTCGTCCTATGGGCGGACCTGCCCGTCCGTTCCCGGCAGCTGCAAAACGTCTTGTCGTCCTATGCCCGCTGGTTCAACAAGCGCCATAGAATGAGCGGCAGATTGTATCGCGACCGTTTTTTCAGCACCCCGATAGAGACGGACGATCAGCTTCTTTCTGCAGTTCGATCCGTTCATCTTTTCGCGCAAGTCGAAGGTGAAATGGTGGCTGCCAGATTCGGCTGGAGCAGCTACCGGGAATACTTGGGGACGCCCGACATCTGCAACACGGTTCCCGTGCTGGGCGCCGTGGGGGGCAGGACCGCCTTCCGTAAGCTGCACCGCGCCCAGCATGCCGCAATGCCCGATCACCTGCCTGTTGTGCGTGTGCGCGTCAGCGACGAAGAGGCACTCAGGTTGGTCGTGGGGGAGTTCGGGTCCAGTCCTCCGTTACGCATCGCGCTGCTGCCCAAACCGGAACGTAACGACGGGCTCCGTGCGTTGAAGGCGGCGGGTTTGAGCGCGCGTCAGATTACACAGTTCACCGGTGTCGGCAGAGGTGTGATCGAGAAGCTTTAGATGGCGGCGAACACTTGTTGCGCAGGTAGGCGCACTACACGCGCGGCTTGAAATCGCAACGCAAAATGCTGCCTGGCGCAAGGTGGAGCTGTGAGGCGCATGCGCTAGGGGCCAGGTATCATCCTCGTGGCGGCTGCGTCTGATTCTGCGCGTGAGGAAAGAATGCAACCAAGGCAGCAAGACGCTTTCGGGACTCTGTTTCATAATTCCTGTTCAATTGCCTTTTTAGTCACTTTCAGCTATAATTTTTATATTTAAGCACATACTGTCTTTTTTAAGCGTGCTTATGTTCCGGAATAGAGGGAACTCTGCGGTCATGTTCGCGGCGAGTTAAAAGGCGGCAGGGTGCTCGAAAGCGTAGCATGCGGAGCTAACGACGGAGCATTTTTTAGGACCGCTACACGAGAATGACAGTATCGCATCATATAGAGAATGGCTGGACGATATTGCTCGAGAAAACGTATAAACAAGTGCTAGGGAAACGGAATAAGAAACACCATGAGCGCCGAAAACGAAAAGATGCTTGCCAACCTGGATGCCACCCGCGCCGGCGGGTCGTCTACGCAACGTGGCGCACAAGCGCCTGCGCAGCGCGACATCTTGGCACCTGCCATGGCATCAGCCTTTGACACAGCATACTTGGGAAACGATGGGCGCTACACCGTGTTTCGCTTTGGCAAC
>JAFUCW010000356.1 GCA_017459485.1 Eggerthellaceae bacterium
GAACGGTCGCGTCGCTAGGGTCGAGGACGTGCTCGACTTGGGCAATGTGGTGCAAGTGGAAGTGATCGAGGTCGACCCGACTACCGGCAAAATCAGCCTCGATCGCGTAGACAAGCCCGATGCGCCGGCTGGAAGCGGCGGAGGGCGTCGTGGCGAAGGCGAAGGCGGCAGCGGACGCGACAGGCGCGACCATCGCAAGCCGCGCAACCGCAATCGCTAGTAACCAGTTCGAATCGTTCCGCACCGGCACGCAGCCGGTGCGGCATTGTTGTATACCGCAAAGGGGTTTCGCATGATCAAAGTGGCTGTATGCGGATGCGCTGGCAGGATGGGGTCTGCGGTAGTGAGCGCTGTGCAGGCTGCGGACGACATGGAAGTCGTCTGCGGCATCGACCCAGCTGGCGCAGCCTACGACTTCCCGGTTTTCGCAAGCGTGGGCGACGCGACCGATGCCTGTTCGTTCGACGTGCTCGTCGACTTCACGGCCCCCTCCGTGGTCGCAGGCAATCTGGAAGTGGCGCTGCCGGCCGGCATTGACTGCGTGGTGGGCACCACGGGTCTTCCTGCCGAAAAGGTCGAGGAGCTGGCTGCAAGTGCGCCTGAAGGGACATGTCTGTTCATTGCTCCCACTTTCACGACGGGAGCCGTGCTGATGATGGAGTTCGCCAAGGCTGCGGCGCCTTACTTCCCCGAAGCCGAAGTGTTCGAGTACCACCATGCCAACAAGAAAGACGCCCCTTCCGGCACGGCGGTGCGCCCGGCTCAGTTGAGCGCGCAAGCCCGTGGTTTCGAAAGCGACGCTCCCGGCAACGAGACCGAGATAGCCGGATGCGAAGGTGCCCGTGGGGCCCTGGTCGACGGAGTGCCTGTTCATTCGGCCCGTTCCATGGGCTTCGTGGCGAACCAGGAAGTCATCTTCGGCTCTATGGGTCAGACGCTCTCGATCAAGCACGAGTCATGGGACCGCGAAAGCTACATGCCCGGCGTGTTGCTCGGCATACGCAGCGTGGGAGAGCGCTCGGGTCTTGTTGTCGGCCTAGAGAGCTTCTTCGACTAGCCTACCTTGACCCTCGTACGGCAGACCCGCCGTCGAGCAACGCTCCGCTGTAGCGCTCGTAGGCCTTCTTGACTTGGATCTCGTAGTCCATGCGCGTTCCCTTGACGATGGTGTCGAGTATGATGCCCGCGAAGAAGCTGAACATGGACGCGCCGACGAAAGCGACGGCGGTGACGAAGGTGGGGAAGCGCTCGACGATGCCGGTTCGGTAGAACTCAGCCACGACGGGAACCCCGAGCACCAGTCCGATCAGCAGGAAGAGCAGCGCGACCCAGGTGAACAGGGCCATGGGGCGGTAGTCTTTGAACAGCGACATGATCGTCTTGAGGACGCGCCACCCGTCGCTGACGGTCGAAAGCTTGCTGACCGATCCCTCCGGGCGGTCGCGGTACTCCACGGGCACGTCGACGATCTTCCACCCCTTGTCGATGGCATGGATGGACAACTCGGTCTCTATTTCGAAGCCTCCCGAGAGAATGGGCAGCGTCTTGGCAAACACGCGACTGAACGAGCGGTAGCCCGTCATGACGTCGTCGAAGCTGTGGCCGTAGAGCTTCTTGATCAGCCATCTGACCAGGTTGTTTCCGAACCCATGGAGGGCTCGGTCGTTCTCCTTGGCGTAGCTGCCGTTGGAGATGCGGTCGCCGATGACCATGTCGGCATCTCCGCTTAGGACGGGCTCCACCAGGCTCCAGGCGGCCTCTGCAGGGTAGGTGTCGTCGCCTTCGACCATGATGAAGCAGTCAGCGTCGATGTCGCGCAGCATCTGGCGCAGCACGTTGCCTTTGCCCTGGCGCGGCTCGGCGCGCACGACCGCGCCGTGGTCGCGTGCGATCTGTGCCGTGCCGTCGGTGGAGTTGTTGTCGTAGACGTAAACGGTGGCCTGGGGAAGGGCCGCGCGGAAGTCGTCGACCACTTTGCCTATGGTCACGCTTTCGTTGTAGCAGGGGATGAGCACCGCGATGGTCGGCTGGTCAGTGTGCGTGGCGCCTGTCGGCATGTCCGTCTCCTTGGCTTAGTGTTTTCACTTCATTGTAGCGCAACGAATGTGCTGTCTTGCATTCATCGAGCTAACTTTCTGCAGTTCTTCTTCAATTCCTGCCGCTTTGCACTATCGATGCGGCTATCGATGGTGCTCACTCAAGATGCGCTTTTCGTGCGTAGGGGTGTTTGCAAAGTCGCGCGCATGCGATAATGCTAAAGGTTGCCCTTAGGGGCATCATGGAATTACAGAACAGCAGGAGCACCCATGAACACCTCTGAACCGACGTTCGGTCGCATGATTCCCGCAATGGTCACCCCGTTCGACGATCAGCTCAAGATCGACGACGACCATGTGCGAGAGCTTGTCGACTACCTGATCGACGGAGGAAGTGACTCTCTATTGGTGTGCGGCACCACGGGAGAGAGCCCCACGCTTTCCAACGACGAGAAGCTCCACTTGTTCTCCACTGTTGTGGACCACGTTGCTGGGCGCGTTCCTGTTATCGCCAACGTGGGGTCCAACAACACCGCAGGGAGCATCGAGCTTGGCAAAGCAGCTGCTCAACTTGGCATTCAGGGCATCATGGCCGTGGTGCCCTACTACAACAAGCCCACCCAGGAGGGTATGTTCCTGCATTTCAAGTCTTTGGCGGAAGCGGTCGACTTGCCGATGGTCGTGTACAACATACCCGGACGTTGTTCGGTGAACATGACCGCCGAAACCACGTTGCGGCTCGCGCGCGAAGTAGAGCAGATAAGCTATGTGAAGGAGGCTTCGGGCGACATCGACCAGATCTGCGCGATTTGCGAAGGCGCACCAGACGGCTTCTGGGTGTTCTCCGGCGACGACTCCATGACGTTGCCTTTGATGGAAAAAGGCGGGCATGGCGTTATCTCGACTGCAGGTAACGTCGTCCCGAGGAAAATGAAGGAATTGGTAGACTTATGCGCTGCCGGCGATTGGGAAGCGGCACGCGCCGCCCACGAAGCGCTCATGCCGATCATGAGGGGCCTTTTCAAGGTTTCGAATCCCATCTTGACCAAACAGGCGCTCAACTTGGTCGGTGTACCGGTGGGCGGCTTGCGCTTGCCCCTGGTGGAAGCCACCGAGCAGGAGACGTCGGAGCTTGCAGAAGTTCTCGCTCAGGTCGGAGTTGCATAGCTGCCGCAAGGTAGGAGTATTAGACACTGCATGGACCAACAGAATAGTTCGCCTAGTCAAGGCAAGCGTCGCCGTCGACAGACGCAGACGTACAAACACGTGCGCAGGGACAAGCCCGCACGTCCCAAACTATCGAACGAAGAGGAGCGGCGCGCTCTGCAAAACGACTCCACGCGCGAATCGCGGGAGTCGGGCAAAGCGTCGAAGAGCACTTCCAAGCGCTCGTCAAAGGGCGGACGCACATCTGCTCCGAGCGCAGACGCGAAGGCGAAGCTCAAAGTGATCCCTCTGGGAGGCTTGGACGCAATCGGCAAGAATATGACGGTGTTCGAATGCGGTTCGGACATCGTTCTCGACGATGCCGGCATCATGTTTCCCGATGACGACCATCCGGGCATCGACCTTATCCTGCCCGACTACACCTACGTGCTCGAAAACGCAGACAGGCTGCGAGGTATCGTCGTTACCCATGGGCACGAGGACCACACGGGCAGCCTTCCGTACCTGCTGAAGGACCTGGACCGCGAGGTGCCCATCTATGCGACCAAGCTTACGTTGGGGCTGATAGAGGGCAAGCTTGCAGAGCACAAGGTGAAGAACGCGAAGCTTATCGAGGTCAAGCCCGGCCAGCGCATAAAACTCGGATGCATCACCTGCGATTTCTTCTCGGTGAACCACTCCATCCCCGCTGCGGTGGGCATCTTCTTCCAGACTCCGGCAGGCAACGTGCTCCATACGGGCGACTTCAAGCTTGACCAGACGCCCATCGACGGCGTGACCACTGACTTTGCTGCTCTTGCGCGCTTTTCGAAGGTGGGGGTCGACCTGATGTTGAGCGACTCGACGAATGCCAACGTCGACGCGTTCACCGCCTCCGAGGCCGAAGTCGGGCGTGTGCTTGGCGACATCATCTCGAACGCAAAGGGACGCGTGATCATTGCAAGCTTTGCAAGCCATATCCATCGCATGCAGCAGATCTGCGACGCCGCCGTTGCGAGCGGACGCAACGTGGTGGTGCCAGGCCGCGCGATGGTGCAAAACCCGGACATCGCGCGCAGGCTCGGATACCTACACGTGCGCGACCGCGACATTCTGGACGCCTATGACTGCAAGGGTATCGCACCTGACAAGATCGTGGTCATGTGCACAGGAAGCCAGGGAGAGCCTTTGTCGGCTTTGGCACGCATTGCCAATGGCGAGCACAAGACGATCGGCCTTGACGAAGGGGACACGGTCATCATCTCTGCGACTCCGGTTCCCGGCAACGAAAAGGCGGTCACTCGTGTGGTGAATCTGCTCGAAAAGGTGGGGGCTGACGTCTGGGACAAGCGCCGTGCACGCGTCCATGTGTCCGGGCACGCAGGAGCCGAAGAGCTCAAGATCATGCTTTCCATTGTCAAGCCGAAGTACTTCATGCCTGTTCATGGTGAGGCAGCACACCTGCGTGCCCATGCGCGCCTTGCGCAGGCAACCGGCGTTCCCGAGCGCAACGTGTTCATATTGGAAAACGGCGAATCGCTTGAAGTGAGTGCCCAAGGTGTCATGGAGGGCGAAAGCGTTCCTTCCGGCGTGGTCTATGTCGACGGCCTTTCAGTGGGCGACACGAGCCAGGACGTGCTCGACGAGCGCAGCGCCCTTTCCGAGCAAGGCTTTGCCGCCGTGGCTGCTGCCGTCGACAGGGATCGGGGCAAGCTTGTCGGAGAGGTCCATATCCAGATGCACGGTATTACCGGTGAGGCTGACGCATATCTTGCAACCGAGGTGGTCGATGCGGTTACTGCCGCATTGATCAGGCAGCTTTCTTCGAAAGGCCAGCACAAGCGAACCGAGCTTGAAAAGGCCTGTCGCCAAGCGCTTCAGTCTGTACTGTGGGAGCGGGTCAAACAACGTCCTATGGTGATTGTTAACATACTCGACGTAAGAGCGTTATAATGTAATTTCGACAGGAAACGCAGCTTAAACGCAGAACAAGGAGCTCCATCGTGCCTGGCCAAAAGAAGCCGAGTGCAAAGCCAAAACAATCGAACCAGCGCAAAGCCAAGTCGCCTGCTTCCAGGCAAGTCGGCAAGCAGTCCAAGGTCCAAGCTCCGTCCGTTGCGCCTTCTCGCAAACGGATGCTTGATGAAAGCTCGCGCCGTGACATCTGGGGCGTCGTCTGGGCGGTTCTTGCCATCATCTTGTTCATCATGGCGGTCATGCAGCCGACCGGGATGGTCACTTCGGTGCTCTCCGACGTGATTCACGTCAGCTTGGGCAAGGGTGCATTTATTATTCCGTTCGTCATGGTGCTTATCTCGGCTGCGTTTTTCGTTAACACCGACGCGCGCGAAGTGCCTGCGCGCGTTGCCGTGGGTTTGCTTATCCTGTTTCTATCCGTGCTCGTTCTCCTAGCTTTGTACACACCTGGCGTTTCTTCGGAGACGCTCGAGCCCCTTTTTGCACGAGCCAACCTTGTCAACCAGGGCGGATACATCGGCGCGGGGGTCGCATGGGTCTTCATGCTGCTGTTCGGCCAGGTGGTGAGCACGGTTATCGTGGTCGGCATGATGATTGTCGCACTGGTGATCATCGGATTTTCGTTCCGTCGCGTGATCGACCGTATTTCCAGGGCGCGCGAGGACCTGTTCGACAGGAGCTGGGAGCAAACCATGCCCCAATCCGCAGTGGCGGTTGCCCCTCGGGCGAGAGCCATTGCGGACAAGGGCCTGTTCGACGAAGACCTTCTTGAAGGAGACGACGACGTCGAAATCGAGAAGGCTGTCGTCGCCGAGTCGACGGCGCTCACCCACAAGCTTGGCGAAAACAAGCCGCGTTCCAAGCGCGGATCGGAAAGCAAGACGATTGCGCTTGACGAGAAGAAGGCGGACCCGGCCACTCCCAAGCCCACTGAAGATTTTGTTTTGCCGAGCAGGGACCTGCTTACGGTTACTCCGTCGGGCAAGAAAAAGCGCGAAGGCGAGGATGTGCTGCGTGACACTGCAGTCGAGCTCCAGGACACGCTTTCCGACTTCGGCGTGGACGCGACGGTAGCCGGCTGGGTGGCGGGCCCGACCGTCACGCTGTTCAAGATCGACCTTCCTTCAGGCGTGAGGGTGAGCAAGGTCACGAACCTGACCGATGATATTGCTCGTTCGCTTGCCGCACCAGGAGTGCGCATCTTCAGTCCTATTCCCGGTACCAGGTACGTAGGCATCGAAGTGCCTAACATCAAGCCCCAGACGGTTTTGTTCGGAGACATTCTCAAGTCGGTCAAGGGCGGGCCCTTGCAGATGGTGGTAGGAGAGGACGTCGAGGGCAACTACGTCATCGACGACTTGTCGAAGATGCCCCACCTTCTGGTGGGCGTCACGACCGGATCGGGCAAGTCCATTGCCATCAATGGCATGATCATGTCCATTCTCATGCGAGCAACGCCTGCTGAAGTGCGCTTCATCATGATCGACCCGAAGCGCGTCGAATTCACGCCTTACAACGGCATTCCGCATCTCTATGTACCGGTGGTCACCGAATGCAAAGAGGCGGCGAGCGCCCTTGCCTGGGCGGTGGCGGAAATGGAAAGCAGGCTCAAGGACTTTGCGAACGCAGGGGCGCGCAATATCAGCCAGTACAACAAGAAGGTCCAGGACGGACTGATGAAAGGGGACGAGCCTGCCGAAGAGCTGCCCTACATTGTTATCGTAATCGACGAGTTGGCAGACCTGATGATGAACGTGGGCAAGGAGGTCGAGGCGTCGATTTCCCGTTTGGCGCAGCTTGCGCGTGCTGCCGGCATCCATATGATCATTGCGACCCAGCGCCCGTCCACTAACGTTGTAACGGGCCTTATCAAGGCCAACATTACGTGCCGTATCGCTCTCAATGTCGCAAGCGGCATCGACAGCCGCGTTATCCTGGACACCACAGGAGCGGAGTCGCTTATCGGCAAAGGCGACATGCTCTACTCCAAGCCCGAGTATCCCAAGCCGGTGCGTTTGCAGGGTTGCTTCACTTCGCCCAAAGAGATCGAAGCCGTGGTCGAGCACCTTAAGACCCAGGGCGATCCCGAATATCACAACGAGATACTCAACACTAACCTTATCACCCTCGGGTCGTCCATGCCGGATGGCAGCGGAGGGTCGGGCGGTGTGGACGATCCGCTTATCTGGGAAGCAGCGGAGATCGTCGTTAATTCCGGGCTTGGCTCTACTTCGAACATACAGCGGCGCTTGAGTGTGGGATATTCACGTGCGGGGCGTATAATGGACATGCTCGAGGAAAAGGGCGTCGTCGGCCCTCCGAATGGCAGCAAGCCGCGCGAGGTTCTTGTCGATGCCATGGAGCTTGAGAGCCTCAAGGCGTTTGAGTCGCAGGATGCCAATCGAGAGTAGGTGACTATGGACAAGATGAGCTTCGGCGAGATTCTCCGGGAAACGCGCGAACGCAAGGGACTCGATCTCAATGCGACCGCTCGCAGGCTGCGCATCAGGCCAGACATTCTGCACGCGATAGAGGAAGGGAACTTTTCCGCAATGCCTCCTCGCGGTTATGCACGCAACATGGTCAACGGCTATGCTCGCTATTTGGGCTTGAATCCCACCGAGATAACGGGGATGTACCTCGACGAGCTCTACGCTTACCAGGTTGACTACGAGTCGAGGCGCATGAGGCCGACGGGCATCGAGATGCCTTCGAGCCAAAGCAGCGTTCGATCGGGGCGGAGCATGAACAGGCGAACGTACTACGAGCGTGACGAGCGCGAAGCGCTTTCGCAGGCCACCACCGCTCAAGAGGATAAAAGGGGCCGTTCGCGTTCGAGCAGGGGTGAGCGGCTTTACCCCGAAGGCCGAACGCATCAAGCCCGGGGTAGCGCATTGCCTTCGGACAATTACACCAATTTCTATTCCGGACCAGGTCCGATCGGATTTCTCCGAACGAATTGGAGGTACCTTGTCGCGGCGCTTGTAGGACTTATTGTCGTAGCATTGCTGGTTTCGCAGATATTCAGCTGCACACGCCGTCCCGAGCCCGAGCCTGAAACCGTGCCTGTTTCGGGCGTCGAGTCTTCTGACATCGCAGCAATTCAACAGCCAAAAGCTCCGACGAGCTTCACAATGGAATACACTGTCGAAGACGGTGCTTCGTCGTGGATCGAAGTGTACGTGGACGAGCAGATCCAGGTTGGAGAGGCTGTCACGGGTCCCCAGAACCGCAGCTTCACGTCCTCTGACAGCATCCAGTTCATTACCGCCAATCCTGCTCCTGTCAAAGTCAAGATCGATGGCAAGGAAGTGGAACTGGAGATGGACGATACCGGCGTGGTCAACATGACGTGGAATTTCAGCGACATTCTTGCGCAATGGCTAGCCGATCATCCCGGTGCAAAGGCGGCTTCGACCCTGTCTTCTTCGTCGGGAGCCGACGCTTCGGGCACTGCCGCTGCAGGAGATGGAACCGGAGCTGCCAACGCTGGCTCTACGGCAGCGGACGTCTCTGGCACGGATTCCGCTTCGCTTGGAGCTGCAGCGACCGATTCGGCGCAAGCAGGAGACTCCGCCCAGGCAACGGGTACGGTTGCCGGCACATCTGCTCTTGACAACGCCTCCGTGGTCAACGACGCTGGTGCCACAGGCGCTAGCGTGGTCGATTCGACAGGTACCGGTGCAACTGACATTGATGGATCTGCCGCTCAGGGCACATCTGCCGTTCGGTAGAAAAGGAGATTGGTTCCATGGCTAAAGAGCAAAGCTTCGACGTTGTTTCAACGGTGGATTTGCAGGAGGTCGACAACGCCGTTCAGCAGGCGAAGAAAGAAGTCTCGCAACGCTATGACCTGAAGGATTCCGGCGCGAGCGTGGCGCTTGACAAGCAGGCCAAGACCATCACGGTTGCCGCTCCTGCAGATTTCGTTGCCGGTCAGGTTGTTGACATCGTGCAGAGCAAGTTGGTGAAGCGCGGAGTCGATCTGGGCTCCGTAAAATTCGGCGCGTCGGAGAACGCATCGGGTGGAACCGTGCGCCGCGTTGGCACGATCGTCGAGGGGATAGACCGCGACACGGCTGGCGCGATCAACAAGGACGTCAAAGCGCAAAAGTTTAAGGTCAAGGTGGCAATCGAAGGCGACAAGCTGCGCGTTTCCAGCCCCTCGCGCGATGCCCTTCAGGAAGTGATTTCTTTTCTGAAGGGGCAGGACTACGGCCAACCGCTCCAATACACCAACTACCGCTAAAGGGCGGCTACGTGGAAGACAGGCTCTCCGGGATAGCGCAGCAAATCCGCATGGAGCGTGCGGGCAATGTGTCAGCGCGTGCTGTGGATCCGTTGCGCGTATTCTTTTCCACAATGGGGTGCGCGAAAAACGAAGTTGATTCGTCGCGCATGGCCACGTTGTTGACGGAGGTCGGCTGTCGCATCGTCGACGACCCTGATAGTGCCGAGTGCCTTATCGTCAACACGTGCTCGTTTATCCAGGCGGCGACGGAGGAGAGCATCGTTGCGGTGCTGGAGCTTTGCGGGTTGCCCCATGTGGAGAAAGGCGACGCGAAGGTGATCGTCGCTGGCTGCATGCCTTCTCGCTACGGCGACGACCTCGCTGAGTCCCTGACCGAGGCCGACCAGTTCGTTCCCTGTTCTTCCGAAGACGACATCGCTTCCATAGTCGATCGTCTTTTTCCTGGAAGGCTAGGCTCTACGCAGCTTTCCCTTCCGCTTGGCGAAGTGAGTTCCTACGTCAAGATCTCCGAAGGGTGCGACAGGTTTTGCACGTTTTGCACCATACCTTTCATTAGGGGTCGCTACCACAGCTACTCCTTTGGTCGAATCGATTCCGATGTGAGGACTGCCATTGCATCGGGTGCGCGCGAAATTGTCCTGATCGGGCAGGATACGGGGCGTTGGGGCAACGATCTTCGCGAAAAGGGCACTTTGGCCCAACTGCTCGATCGGCTTGCCACGTCGTATGCGGACACGTGGTTTCGCGTCATGTACGTTCAGCCGGAAGGGGTCAGCGACGAGCTGATCGAAGTGATTGCGTCGCACGACAACGTCGCGTCCTACCTTGACATACCATTCCAGCATTCGAGCCCTCGCATTCTTTCTGCAATGAACCGAAGAGGCTCTCGCGAGATGTTCCTCTCTTTGATCGAGCGCATTAGGTCTCGAGTGCCCGGCGTGGCGCTGCGAACGACGCTCAGTGCAGGCTTTCCCGGCGAAACCGAGGAGGAGTTTTCCGAGTTGTGCGCTTTCGTCGAAGACGCCGAGCTCGATTACGTGGGTGTCTTCGCTTATTCCCGGGAAGACGGCACGCGCGCTGCGCGTCTTCCTGACCAGCTCGACGACGAGGAAAAGCAACGTCGCGCCATGGTGCTTCGCGACGTTGCGGATGCGCTCTCTTCCATGGTTGTTTCACGTCATGTGGGAGAGGACCTGACTGTTCTGGTCGAAGGCGTGGAGGAGGACGGCCAGCGTTTCGGGCGTGCGCAATGCCAGGCGCCCGACGTCGATGGCGTGGTATATGTGCCCTCAGGCGAAGTTGGATCGTTCGAGCACGTGACCATTGTCGACACGCTCGGGTACGACATGGAAGGCGAATAGGTTTTGGCGAAAGGCGCAAACGACACCTCGACGATCTGGACGCCTGCCAACAAGGTGACGTTCGTGCGCATTGTCCTAATCCCCGTATTCGTCGCTGCGCTCCTTGCTCCGTGGCCCGATTACTTCCCCGATTCTGAGTCTCTGCTTGCGCTCAAGCCGTGGCTTGCAGCCGCAGTGTTCGTTGTCATCTCTCTTACCGACATGCTTGACGGCTATCTTGCCCGGAGAAGGAACGAGGTGACTGATTTCGGCAAGTTCATGGACCCTCTTGCCGACAAGCTGCTGGTCTCCGCCGCATTGCTGGGCCTGGTGGAGCTGGGCGCCATTCCATCCTGGGTGGCGCTTGTAATAGTATCCCGTGAGTTCATCGTCTCCGGCGTTCGCATGGTGGCCGCAAGCAAGGGCAAGATTATTGCCGCAAGCGGTTACGGCAAGGCGAAGACC
>JAFUCW010000032.1 GCA_017459485.1 Eggerthellaceae bacterium
GACGTCCCGCCTGCATACCGAAGGCAAGGGCCTGGCCGAATCCGCCATAGTAGAGCAAACCGTCCTGCTCGGCATAGCTACCGCACACGATACCGGCTGCGTAAAGGCCAGGGATTGGGCTGCCAGACTTGTCGAGAACACGAGAGTCGGCATCGGTTGCCAAGCCGCCCAACGTAACATAGGGACGCGGAACAATAGTCAGGGCATAGAAGGGGGCAGTCTCGATGCGCGTGCAGCCTTCGACGTTCTTGCCGAAGTCGGTATCCTCGCCCGCATCAACAAAGCCGTTGTAACGGTCGACTGTTTCACGCAGAGCAGCTGGGTCGACACCAATCTTGCCAGCCAGCTCCTCAATAGAATCAGCAGAGAGCACGATGGCGCCACAGTCCAGCAACTCCTGATCATGAATGGCAGAGTCAAAAATGTAGAAGCCCATGCGGTCAGGCTGCTCGCAGGTGTTGCGGCCCATACCGTTGTAGCCGAGCAGTTCGTTGGCATAGCGCTTGCCATTACGGTTGACGAAGATAGCAGGATCGCGCGGAGCCAGGGCGCCTTCCATATCACCGAACTTTCCGAGGTGGTTGTTGGTGTTCCAATAGTTGTCGGTGCCCAGCCAGCACACATTCCAGTTCAGGCCAAGATCGAGGTCAACGGTGTTCGCTCCAATTTCCATAGCCATGCGATGACCGTCGCCTGTTGCTGCAACCGTACCGTAGGAAACCACCTGGCTGTACTCGTGTTTGATGTAGTGCGATACCATGAACTGGTTGCCGCAGAACGAACCCGTCGCAATAACGACGCCCTTGTTCGCACGAGCCGCATACACGGTGCCATCGTCGGTACACATGCGCACACCGCAGACCTTGCCAGATTCGTCTTGCATAAGGGAAATACCCTGCATCGATGTGAGGATGGTTACGTCATCGAAGGTCTCAAGCTTGTTCAATACGCTTGTCACAACGGGGATGTCCGCGTGCCAGGTACGAGGCTCAACGGAATAGCGTGTAGCAAGCGAGCTACCCAAGATAACCGGGACGAGTTCGACGCCCGCTTCTTCGACCAGCCAGTTACCAGTTTCGCGGAAAATGTCTACGTAGCGTTCGATATGCGGGAAGCTCTCGGGCATGGGCTGTCCTTGGATGCCCTTCAGGCTGCTGTACTCGTGCGTGGCAATCCAGTCTTCAAGATAGCTTTCGCGCGTGTCTTCGAAGCCCGCATCGGCCATGGTGCGCTCTGGCCAGAACGCAAGGATGTCCTGATGGCAGACGAGCGAGTCGCCACCAACATAGGTATTCTTTTCAATCAGGAGACTCGTGGCGCCTGCCTCGTGTGCGCCAACGCACGCCATCAACCCGCCAGCACCAGAGCCGATAACAACGACGTCGGCCGCAAAGTCATAGTTGATGTCTTTCGATTCGGCTTCGACGGCTACTGCGCTCGATGACGCATCTGCCGATGATACAGCTGCCGATGATGCAGCCCCAGAACTTGCATTACCTGACTGGCTGCAGCCCACCAAAGGAAGCGCTGCTCCTGCGGCCATAGCACCGCCCAGCTTCAAGAAATTCCTACGTGATAATTGCTCCATGGTTTATCCTCTCTCAGTTCTGTGGCAGAAACGTGTCACTGCCGCTATCGCTAAAGAGACAATAAAATGGAGTGAAAGAGATTGCTAATAGCCATATCTTATTTCGTGATATGCATTCTGCGCATGGCGTTTCGACCTGCTGGTTGTGCATGGCGTTTCAACCTGCTGTTTTCGCCCCTGTATTATTTGGCTGCCTCATCTTGCCTCTGACGCCGAGGACCCCGAAGGTGTCTTATCTTGCCTCCGACCCCTTTTCGCTTTTTGTCCACGCCTTTAATCCTCCAC
>JAFUCW010000357.1 GCA_017459485.1 Eggerthellaceae bacterium
CCTCTACGGGCGAGCGACTCGAAGAGTAGGAAGAAGTGAGAATGGGAGTCAAGCAGTACAAGCCGACTAGCCCCGGACGTCGCTTCATGATGGTCTCCGATTTCGAGGAGATCACCAGGAGCTATCCGGAGAAGTCGCTGCTTGCGCCGCTGCACAAGCATGCAGGGCGCAACAACAAGGGCCGCATCACCACCCGTCATCAGGGCGGCGGCCACAAGCGTCGTTACCGCATCATCGACTTCAAGCGCAACAAGGACGGCGTGCCCGCCAAGGTCGCGACCATCGAGTACGACCCGAACCGCACTGCCCGCATTGCGCTGCTGCATTACCTCGACGGCGAGAAGCGCTACATCCTGCACCCGAAGGGCCTGCATGTGGGCGACATGGTCGTTTCCGGTCCCGATGCCGACATCAAGCCTGGCAATGCGATGCCCCTTTCGGAGATTCCTGTCGGCACGCTTGTCCATGCGGTAGAGCTGCAGCCTGGCAAGGGCGCTGCGCTCGCTCGTTCTGCCGGCACTTCCATTCAGCTTATGGCGAAGGAAGGCGACTACGCTGTGCTTCGCATGCCCTCTTCCGAAATGCGCCGTGTGCTGGTTACCTGCCGTGCCACGATCGGCGAAGTGGGCAACGCCGAGCATTCCAACAGCAAGATAGGCAAGGCCGGTCGCAGCCGCTGGTTGGGCATCCGCCCGACGGTGCGCGGTACGGTCATGAATCCCGTTGACCACCCGCATGGCGGCGGCGAAGGCAAGAACAAGTCCACTGGTCGTCATCCGGTCACTCCTTGGGGCGTTCCCACCAAAGGCCATCGCACCCGTAACAAGAAGAAGGCGTCGAACCGCCTGATCATCCGCCGTCGCAAGAAGTAGAACCAAGAAGGAGACAACATTGAGCAGAAGTTTGAAAAAGGGCCCCTTCGTGGAACCGCGCCTTCTTGGCCGTATCGAGGCGATGAACGAAGCTGGCACGAAAGACGTCGTGAAGACCTGGTCTCGCTCGAGCACCATCTTCCCCGAGATGGTCGGACACACCATCGCCGTTCACGACGGCCGCAAGCATGTACCCGTATACATCACCGAATCCATGGTAGGACACAAGTTGGGGGAGTTCGCTCCCACCCGCACGTTCCGCGGCCATGCCGGATCGGGCAAGAAATAAGGGAGGGATGAGTCATGGAAGCTAAAGCAGTAGCGCGTTTCGTGCGCGTGTCCCCCCGCAAGGCCCGCATTGTCGTGGATCAGATTCGCGGCAAGTCCGTGGGACAGGCTCGCGAAATACTCGCATTCACCAACCGCGCGGTTGCGGAAGTCGTCGAAAAGACGCTCAATTCCGCCGTCGCCAACGCAGAACACAACCAGCATGCCAACGCGAATTCTCTGGTCGTGTCCAAGTGCTTCGTGGACGAAGGCCCCACACTGAAACGCTATCGTCCGCGCGCTAAGGGCTCCGCTTCTCGCATTCGCAAGCGCACGAGCCATATCACGGTAATCGTATCCAACGGAGAGGAGGCGTAAGGAGAATGGGACAGAAAGTCAGCCCCACCGGCTTCCGCATCGGCGTCATCGAAGATTGGCGCAGCCGTTGGTACTCGGATAAGGACTATGCGAAAAACCTCGAGAACGACCTGGCCATTCGCAAGTTCCTGGACAAGTACCTGGCCCGCGCGGCCGTTTCCAAAGTGGAAATCGAGCGCGCAGGCGACAAGATCAAGGTGATTGTGACCACGGCTCGCCCAGGTGTGGTCATCGGCAAGAAGGGTGCAGAAATCGACACCCTGCGCAAGAAGCTTGGCGAAGTCGCCAACGGCAAGGTCGAAATCGAGGTCATCGAGGTCAAGAGGCCCGAACTGGACGCCACGCTCATTGCCCAGTCCGTGGCTGAGCAGCTCGAAGGGCGTGTCGCGTTCCGTCGTGCCATGCGCAAGGCCGTTCAGTCCGCACGCAAGAGCGGCGCTGCCGGCATCCGCGTTCAGTGCTCCGGCCGCTTGGGCGGAGCCGAGATGAGCCGCCGCGAGTGGTACCGCGAAGGTCGTGTGCCTCTGCACACCCTGCGTGCCAAGATCGACTACGGTTTCTGCACCGCTTCCACCACTATGGGCGCCATCGGCGTTCAGGTTTGGGTCTACCATGGCGAAGTTCTGCCTGGTCAGAAAACCCCCGAACCTGCGCTGGAGGGCACTTCCGTCAACCGCGAGCGCCGTGGCCCTCGCCGCAACAACGAGAGGGGGAACCGATAATGCTAGTACCTAAGCGCGTCAAGCACCGCAAGGTGCAGCGTGGTTCCATGAAGGGCAAGGCCAAAGGCTACACCAAGCTCAACCATGGCGAATGGGGAATCCAGGCTCTTGAAGCTCACTGGATCACCAACCGCCAGATCGAGGCAGCCCGTGTTGCCATGACTCGCGAGATGAAGCGTGGCGGCAAGGTGTGGATCACCATCTTCCCCGACAAGCCCATCACGCAAAAGCCTGCTGAAACACGCATGGGCTCCGGTAAGGGCAATCCCGAAAGCTGGATTGCCGTTGTCACGCCCGGCCGCATCATGTTTGAAATCGGCGGCGTCGACGAGGAAACTGCCAAGGAGGC
>JAFUCW010000358.1 GCA_017459485.1 Eggerthellaceae bacterium
CTTCGCGCTCGGTCATGCCGGGCCTTGCGAAAGTGGCTCTGTGGGCACACGCCGCATCGGTGATGGAGTGCGCGTGCTTTAGGAGAGCCACCTCGTCTTTGCCCTTCACCTGGCGCAAGCGCAACACGACCCCATCCGTTTCGACCAGGCGCACGTCGCTTTCTGCAAACGCTTCCTCCAGCTTGCGAAACTCGCAAAGCGCGATGGTGTCCTCTATGCCAAGCGCCCCAGCGCCGACGCGATCGGCAAGCCAACTCGCATGCGTCTTCGTCGCATCGTCCACTTGGATCGGGCCGTCACCTGCACACGCGCGGCAGGCTGCCGCATAGCGCGAATCCGTGTGCAGAACCACCTGGTCCCCATCGATCAAAAGCGCATGGGCGCGCTCCTCGTCGAATACTCCCTGAAAGCCCGTCAAATACGCGATGTTGGGCGTGTCGCGCACGCACAGAGCGTCGATGCCTTGCCCGGCCATCAGCCCCTGCAGCCTCTCTATCCTGTCCATGGCGTCCTATCCTTTCGAGCGCGACCAGGCGCCCAGATGCTCGAGCAGATCGTCGTCGGAAACGGCGCACAGCTCCCATTTCCCCACGTCGGAAGGAAGCACGAAGCGCACCTGCCCGCCGTGCGCCTTCTTGTCGGAGCGCATGGCCGCAAGCATGTCTTCGGGCCTGGCGGCGAAGTCGAGCGGAGGAAGACCAAGGTCGTCGAGCAGGGAATCCTGTGCCTCCACCAGATCCGTCGAGGCATCGGCAAGCGCTACGGCAAGCCTCATTGCGAAGCGCATGCCCTCCGCCACGGCTTCGCCATGGGAAAACGTGCCATACCCTGCCAGCTTCTCGATGGCATGTCCCAAAGTGTGACCGTAGTTCAGGCACGCGCGCACGCCGCCGCGCTCGGTGCGGTCTGCCGCCACCACGTCGGCCTTGAAGACCACGCTGCGCGTGATCGCCTCCGCAGCAATGTCGCCGTCACGTGCGGCAAGGCGCCCTGCGTGTTCGGCAAGCCAGAAGAAGAAGTCGTCGGAGCATATCACGGAAGACTTCGCGACCTCTGCGCACCCGCAGCGCCATTCGCGTTCGGGCAACGTTGCGAGCGCAGACGTGTCGGCGCAGACGTATTCCGGCTGGAGAAAGGCCCCCACCAGGTTCTTTCCCGCATCAAGGTCGATGCCCGTCTTCCCCCCGACCGACGAATCCACCATGGCAAGCAGGCTGGTCGGAGCGTGGACCAGGTGGATTCCCCGCATGTAGGTGGCCGCAGCGAACCCGGCGATGTCGCCAGCCACACCGCCCCCCAGGGAGACGACCACGCTGTCGCGGTCGAGGCCGTTTGCCGCCATGGCGCTCCAGATTTCGGAAATGACCGCCACGCTTTTGCTGGACTCTCCTGCGGGAACGGCGATCTCGACCGCCCTCAGCCCCGCCGCCTTGCAGCTTTCGCGCACTGCTGCCGCATAAAGCGGACCCACGTTGGTGTCGGTCAGGACCAGCACCGCCGTGGCGTCCGGAATGCCCGACAAGATGCGCTGGCCCACCGTTTCAAGCAGGCCCGGCCCGATGCGCACGTCGTAGGAAGGCGCATCCTCGAAGTTCACCACTACTTTTGCGACAGGCATAGCACGCCCTCCTCGACCAGAATCTCCTTCACCTCGCGCGCCACGTCGCCCGGATGCCTTCCCGTGGTGTCCACCGTGCGGTCGGCCAGGTCTTCGTAGACGGGAACGCGCTCGGCGTTCACTTCGCGCACCGAGTCCATGGTCTCGAAGAACGGCCGCGTGTCGTGGTTGCTGATGCGCTCGGCGCTTTCGTCGGGCGAAACGTAGAGGTAGATGGACAATCCGCGCTCGCGGATGATGGCGCAGCTGGCCTTTCCGCACACGATGCCGCCCCCGCACGAAATCAGCTTCGGCTCCCCTACCAAAAAGGACTCGAGCGCCGC